>NZ_JAKRGA010000001.1:900000-1000263 GCF_022347785.1 Psychrobium sp. MM17-31 | reverse complement strand
ACCCGTAGTCGCATCAATGGCAAAACGGCCGCCAGCGTTGTCGCTTAGCGTGTAGCTCACGTTATCGCCATCCGGATCTGTGGCATCGGCATGAACGCCAGTGCTATCACCAATGGCTGCGTTTTCAGACACTGTATTTGCGGTGTTATCGATATCGGTGACTGGACCGATTGGGTTATCGGTATCGCCTTGACCTGGCGTGGTGCCATCGGCGTTGGTGACATCGATAGTGAAGTTCTGAGTGCTAGTCGAGCCATCGGTTGAGGTAGCAACTACGGTAACAACATGGTTACCACCATCGCCATTATCAAAATCAAGCTCTTTTGCTACGGTAATTTCACCGGTTGTTGGGTCGATGGTGAATCGACCATCAGCGTCATCACTTAATGTGTAAGACACATCATCGCCATCAGGATCTGTTGCATCGGCGTGAACGCCGGTACTATCACCGATTGAAGCGTTTTCAGATACTGTATTGTTCGCTTCTTCGATATCAGTAACTGGGCCTAAATTGCTATTTGGTGCCGATAAGTCTACTAAGGCGCTATCTGTACCTTCACTTGAACTATTACCCGCAGGATCTGTTACTTTCGCAGTTACCTGTAGATTTTGACCGTTAGTGATTTCGCTTGGCGGAACGACAATATTTGTAAAGCCGTTATCAATGAGCTCTTGAGTGATTGTAATTGGTGGTTGTTCAGTTCCGTTTATAGTTACAATTAGGCTATCGCCTGCTTCGATACCAACCTGTGGAAGGTTGATTCGAGCGGTAAGATTTGAGGACTCTGTATTATCGATGACGTTGTCTTCGACTTGTTCATTGATGCTGACTGTAGGTGCATCTGCACTCTGATTATTTTGGTCTTTGTCGCCACCTGGTACATTAATATCAACAACGGCTTCGTCTTGTCCTGTATTTGAACGGTTTCCTTTATCGTCGATAGCTGTTGCAGTGACATTTACGGCTGCATCATCTACTAGAAGAGTATTATCAATAGAAACACTGATAGTCGGATTATCGATAATAGCTTGAGTTACCTGAATATTAGATGTAGTAGAGTTGTTACCAATAGTTACGACTATTTCTACAACGTCGCCGACATTGAGGTTCGGATCATTAAGCGTAACTGTTGCGTCAATGCCTGCATCTTTTTCTTGTAAGTTTATAAAACCGTCATCATTTGTTTCATTTAGCGTAACAGTTGGCGCCAATGGGGCTGTCGTGTCTAATTCATCGCCACTTAAATCTTGGACTGATTGATTGTTAACATCGGTAACGTTAACGGTAGCGCTGATTTGACCGTCACTTAATGTGGAAATATCAATGTTGTCTGCGTTAAAACTGCCGTCTTGAGAGATAGTAACATTATTAACGGTAAGTTGATTACCTTGGCTATCTGTTAGTGTGATTGAAACGGGAGAGTTTGGTAGTACACCAGTAGTTGAGCCGGTAATTTGCGCAGTTTGAGAGAGGCTATCTATGGTTAATTCGGCATCAAGAGTTGAAACGATGATAATTTCTTGATTAATTATTTCAGGGGTTTCTATTGACGCTTGCGCTGGTGTGAAAGCTTCACTCTGAAATGCTGTGTTAGCGAGAGTTTCATCATTATTTCTGTCTAAACTTGAAAAGCTTATACCACCACCCGCTGATGCTGTACCAGCAGCCGTATCAGGTAAGTCTAGTTCACCATTCCCTTCAATTTGTGACTGAATAGCAGATATTTCATCATCTACGCCATTAATAACATCTTCAATTTCATCTGGAAGCGCATCTTCATCAGCCACTGCAATTGCTTCTGGAATGGATTGTTGCTGCGCCTCATCCACAAATTGTGTGCCATCAGAACCAAAAATAACTTCAATACGTCCGTCTGAATACTGCACTGTCACTTGAGCATTTTCACTAAGTAATAAGTTATCGCCAGCAACAATTTCGCTACCAACTTTAAGCTCAGAAGTTAGATTATTTTTTAACAGCTTGACCTCTCCAATGATGGCTTTTATTTGCGCATTTTGAGTGGTTACTAGTGTATTCATGAATAAACCTTTATTTGTTCTTACTACTTAATATTATTAACGTAATTCAAGTCGTTGATTATTAATGCTTTATTTGGTAACGACTAAGGCAAACTTTTAAATCTAATACATTTTGCCTAAATTAACGTCAACTATACGATATTTGTGGGTTGAAAATCAAATGAATAGGCATAAATTCGTAGTAAAAACGACGCAATTAAATTAGAAGAAAATAGGTTACATTTTCTCTATTTAAATTAATGATCTAGATCATTTTTGATAGATGTTGAAAGGCGATGGGAACGGTCGTGTTTTGACCATGAATAAGGAGGTGTGAAACGCGTGATTGAAATCATTGTTTAATTGACGTTGAACGGAAACTTAATTGAAAATTTCGCGCCATGTCCAAGCTCGCTATCGCATTTTATTTCACCCTTAAGTTGTGAAGTAACGATATTAAAAACGATGTTCAGACCTAGGCCACTTCCGCCATTGTCTCTGTTAGTGGTGAAGAATGGATCGAATATTTTTTGTTTAACTTGTGGCAAAATTCCTTTTCCATTGTCGGTAACAGTCATATTTAGCATGTCGGTCTCTCGATATGCAGTGATCTCTATTTGCTTGAAATTTTGCGCATTATCAAATGCATGGATAGAGGCATTTAAAACTAGATTGGTAATTATTTGCGAGAGCGCGCCTGGGTAGCTCGAAAGTACCAGATCCGCATCACAATTGATTTTTATTTCAATATCCGTTTGTTTAATGGCATTGTGAATACTGGTTAGTGTTTGATGGATGTATTCATTGACGTTGAAGGTACGCTGTTCATCGCTACTTTGATCTACAGATATTTGTTTGAAACTACGTACTAACTCTGCAGTGCGTTCAAGGTTATTTCTAATAAGCGCTGCCGCTTGATTTGAGGTTTCTAAATAGTTATCAAAATCAGATTTTTTCATCTTTTGTTGGTTATATTTTTTCAGTAAGCTCGGTTGTTATGGATTGAAAGTGCGAGATGCCCATAAGACCAATGCCAACCGGCGTATTTATCTCATGAGCTATTCCTGCCACTAAACTACCCAGACTAGCCATTTTTTCAGCTGCAATGAGCTGTTTTTGTGCTGATTGCAGGTGAGATATGGTGCCGTTTAATTCTGTTTGAGTCTGAGTTAACTCATCGATTGTTGTGGTTAATTTAGCATTGGCAATGGCCGCACTTTTATTGGCTTTAAGTAATGTTTTTATAAAGTAGAGAACAGCGATGAAAACTGAGATGAATACCACAATTATTTGATACACAACGCTGTAGTCTACCTGAGCTGAAACGTCCACTTTTAGCCATTTATCTCGAATCGCTTGATGTTGTTGGAAGCTAATTGCGGCAATGGATTTATTAATAATTGAGAGTAATTCGGGTAAACTTTTTTGAATTAGAAAACGATGGCTATATTTGAAATCTGTAATACCAGCTATTTTTAGATCTGGGAATTTATTTTGCACGTGATCCATCGCCGTTATGATGTGTCCTAAGTACGCATCAGCTTCTTCAGTACGGACTTTAGTGATCGCGCCGTGAGTAGTATCACTTGTGAGAATTTCTATAGAAGGATATTGCTTTTTAACTTGCTCGACAATTGGTGAACTTGAGCCGACAACAACAACTGTTTTACCGCGTAGTTCTTCCATTGTATTGTAATATCTATGCTCTTTTTTAGTGAGGATGGCGTAGTTAAATTCTGTATAGGGGATTGATACTTTGTGTGGTGGAATAGCACTGTCCACCGATGGAATTAATGCTGTATCACCTGCTGCAAACTGAGCTTTAACATCCTCCCAGTCGCGAGCTGAAATTAACTTGAATTTGAGCCCAGATAATTGAGTAATGAGCGTTAGATATTCGGCTATAGGACCTATCATTTCGTTGTTTTCTATTAGAATTAACGGTGGCCAATCTACTTCTGCATAGTTAAGAGTAGAATTGTTGCGAATAAAGGCCAGCTCTTTTGGCGTCAATGATAACGGCGAGTCTGAAAACTCTCCTAGATCGAATAATTGTTGATAATGAGGAAAGTTGTTGAGTAATTGCAATGAATTAATTTCGATTCCGTGGCTAAGTTCATTGAATTCTCGATCTAAAACATCATCGTTATAAGTCACGTTCAAATAGAGTGTTTTTGAATCTTTTGTATACTGTGAAATCTCTAGCTTAAAGGGCGTGAACTGATCGGGAACACGGCTAATTTCAATATTTTTTATAAACGACGAGCTTTTTAAGGCATCTAAGTTTTCGCTAAGCAGAATTTGTTGATTAGTGTCAATTAGCTCGCCTAGAATTTGTCCCAGTTTTTGAGAAGTCTCCGCTTTTAAAAAAGCCCTATTAGTTAGGTAATCTTCAATTAATTTTTTATAGGTGCCGCTGCGTTTCAATTCCCTGAGTTTTTCGTTAAAACGCTCCGCTAATGCAGACTCTCTAAAGGCAAGATAAAGCTTAGAAGCTCGAGGAAAAATATCGTAAATCTGGAAATCTGCCATGCCAAATTGTTCTAATTTTGCAAGCTCCCAAATTGCAATATTTTTGTCGATAATGATCGCGTCAACAGCCTCTTCTGTGAGGGCTTGTACTTGTAGTTTACTGTTGAGCTCTCGATAGCTAGATTTAGAATCGCTGAGCATTGATAGACTGTATTTAAATGGGCTACCTAAAGCCCTATTTGCTCCTTTGAATCCAATAACATTGAATCGTTTTAAGTCATTAATATTGTCAATTGACTGGGATAAGTTTTTCCTCGCTAATACAACATTGTTAATACTCAGTAGAGGATCAGAATAGAAATAACGAGTGTTACGTGTATTTGTCATTAAACTGACATCGATGTTGTTGTTTGTCTGTAGTTTTGAATTGAGCTCTCGAAATCTAGAATATTTGATTGGATGAGTTGTAATACCAGCGTTTGAAAAAACCATAGTCACCAAGTCATCGAGCATGCCTTTGGTAAGATCATTCTCTATTACATAGGGTGGAAGGTGGTCAAATAAGTTAACTCTAATTTTATTTAAAGGCGGTGATGCTAATGTTGAGAGAGCAGTTTCATTTGCCTTATCTGGCACAGCATTAATTGCACTATTATTAACAGCACTTCGCTGGAAATTAATTGGAATAACAGTCTCGTCGATAAGCCATTTCTGTTTCAATCCCTCTAATTCTTCTTTCGAAATTAATGAACTCGCATGCTTTATTTTCTCGCTCAAAATGACATTGTCTACCGGTGCGACCAAATAGAAAGCATTAGCAAATGTGGGAAGTGAAAATTGCGTATAGTTATGTAGTTGATTCGTTGTTGTTAAATACTGCCATGAGGCTTGCCGCTCGCCGATAAAGCCATCGACATTGTTTTTTTTAAGAAGGGCATGCATTTGTGAAACGGTATTAAAAGTGATCGGAGATACCGTTGGATATTTTGTTGTTATAAATTTGAAATACATTGAGTTTTCTAATACAGCGATTGTCAGGGTATCTAGGGATTCGGTGGACAAGTTCTCAAGCGAAGAATTTTTCTTAATATAAATGTCGTTAACGACAGGCGCCAAAGGTGTAATGTAATTGAGTGTAGATTCCATATGCTTAAAGCGAAAATAGGCCAAGGGTACATCGATTGAGCTGTTTTCTACTTGCGCTAACATCTCTTTAAATTCCATAGGAATGAACTCAATTTTTAAGCCGCTTTTTTTGGCAAGTAGCTGCCAATAATCAATAAATAGTCCTTGAGGCGTTGCATTCTTCTTATAGACAACATAAGGCGGAAAGTCGGTAAGGGTACCTATTTTTATCGTTGCAAATGAACTATTGCTAACAACGCATAATAGTAAAAAAAGTATGGCAAGAAAGTAACGCAAAAGACAACCTTATAAGCTTAATCCTATGTTTAAGGTTAGGTGGACATACTGAATAAGCAAATTTTGATTTCCTAATACCGCAACAAGAACTCTTAATGATATTATTCGCTCATTTTTTATATGTGAATACAGGGCCTTAACCCTGTTTACGATGTGGCTAAAAATAGCCAGTTTAGGAGTTGTTAATGTCTTACTTTGAAATATTTATTCTAATTAATTTAGGATGGGGAGCAATATCGCTAACTAGTGTGCTCTTGGCAGAAAAAAATGGGCGTTACGTTAAGCCAATAGTAATTTCATTTATTGTTTTATCTTGGCTCTATTTATTGTGCTGTGTACCGTTATTTAAAGATGGTATACAACCACCTGAAACTTTAGCGTTGTACTATACAGTCGTGGCAGGAATACTCTCTATCGAAGTTTGGCTTGTGATGATAGTCACGTTATTAACAATTTCGTTAGCAAAGAAAACTCACAACCCCGAATTCAAGTCTTATTTACTTCCTTTTTATCAGCCAATTCGTAAGGTATTCAAGCCGTTATGGCTTATCGTTGCATTGACAAACATAATCAATTCAGGGGTGTCATTAACTTACATAATGAATTAATATGTTACAAAATGTAATCATCTTGTAATGAAAAAGGATTGATAATGATAACAAGCAAGAAACTTATATTGGCTTCTGCAATTTCCGCAGTTCTCGTTGGCTGTGGCGGTGGAGGCGGTAGCTCTACTCCTTCGCCAGCACCAACTCCCGCACCTGCTCCTAGCCCGACGCCTGCACCAACCCCTACGGCAAGTGCTTCGATTAAGATTTCTGGCGATTTAACTCCAGCTGTTGGTGAATCAGTGGCGTTAATCGCGACTGTGGATGGCGAGCGGTCAGATTTAGCTGAAATAATGTGGACTCAAACGAAAGGTGATGCGTTAAAATTAGTCGCGGCTAATTCTGCTGTATTAGCTTTTGATGTTGAGAAAGCTGGTGATTATGAGTTTAAGGTTGACTTTACAACAGTAGATGGCAAGAAGCTTAGTGAAACTGTTAGTTTTACGACGACGACCAAAGCAAATGTTTTGAATGCTCGTCGTGACTTTGCGTCTCGCGAAGGTAATAAAGTTTCTTTTAAACTATCTGCTCCTATTGACGGGGATGGTAAGATTGTTACCGTGACTAGTCCTACATCTGGTAATCAAATTGCTGCTGAGTTTACTAATGTCAGTTGGGAGCAAACTGCAGGTCCTACTGTAATTTTTGACGATAAAAACACTAACCCATATACAACAATATTTAGAGCGCCCGGTGTTAAAGAAGATACTATTGCAACTTTTTCTGTAAAAGCAACTCATCCAGATGGTCATGTTGTTTCAGATAATGTTCATTTATTGATTCAAGATATAGAAGCTATTCCTGCCAGTTCAATTTATGACACTGTTGTTGCAAAGATAAACCCTGCAGTTACAAATGTACCGATGGAAAGTGGTTTAAAAAATTGTATTTATTCAAACTACTTTGCAACACCTTGCTCTTTAACTAGTATAAATTTAATTGGTCAAGATCATCCCAATCCTACAGTTGACGATATTATGTCACGTGTGATTACATCGCATCCTTGGATGGCGGAAAACTTCCGTAAATTCTTAACAGAACAAGACCCGCATGGCGATTTTAAGAAATTGCTTCGCTCCGTTAGTGCTGTAGTTATCTCTTATGATATTCGTCCATCATATTACTGGGTAGCTACGGGCGCCATTCACCTTGATCCTGAAGATTTATGGCTTACCCCAGAGCAACGAGATGTTATCGATGTCGCCCCAGACTACCGTAGCTCTTTTGGTCAGGAGCTTAAGTATGTAATGCCTTGGCGCTATGTTAAGGATAATGATTATGCGAGTAGCTATTACCCAAGAGAGTACCGTTTTTCTCGTACAGTTGAAGATTTAGTACCAGATTTAGGTTCTTTGCTATATCACGAATTAGCACATGCTAACGATACTTTCCCGTCTTCAACATTAGATTCAGTAGAAGGAACGAGTATATATAACGCTTTTCAAAAGCGCTCAGGCCAAACGATTGCGGATAAGTTAACAGCTGCTCACCCTAAGAGTAGTGCAGAAATGGCTGCATTAGGTCAGGTTAACTTCCGAGGTGCTGCGCCAACTGACGCTCAAAAGGCTTATACTCCTGATGATGTTGCAGGATTTTTCAGTCACGATAATGCTCCAACGGAATACGCTTATAGCAGTATCCAAGAAGATGTCGCTACGTTATTTGATGCTGCAATGATGAGTGCTCGTTACGGTATTGAGCGTGATGAAGCGGTAACCAGTCCGCGCCATCAAACTGACTCATCACTATCTTATATTCTAAGTTGGGGCCAACGTGGTCGTATTACTGATCCTGCGGTTATGCCGCGTTCGAAATACGTGTTTGATTTAATCTTTCCTGAACTTGATAGTGATGCCATCTATGCTGCACTTCCTGCACCACGTACGCTTAAGCCTGGTTTAAGTTGGTTTGATGTACTAGATCTGAGCGAAAGCAAGACTGGTCCTTTACCTCAAAAAGCTTATGCCGCTGGTAAAGGTGTCAAGGTTGAGCGCCCAGTAGAACTAGATTTAACGCGTCGTTACAAGTAACAACACTTTTAAAATCTAGACTAAAACCGCAGTTAAGAAATTAGCTGCGGTTTTTTTATCTAAAGTATGACAAAAAATAACAGTCAGCATTAAAAATTTGCAGTAGGATAGTGCTACATTAATTTTGAGATTGAGGTAGTGTAGTGATATCTAAGTTGGCGATTGTTGGCGGTACCCACGGCAATGAATTTACAGGGATTTATTTACTAAAAAAATGGCAGCGTGAACTGTCGTTAATTGAGCGCTCTAGTTTTAGCACTGAAACGCTTTTTGCCAACCCAAATGCCTACAGCGAAAATAAGCGCTATGTTGACCACGACTTAAATCGCTGTTTCGAACAAGCCCAATTAGAAGACGATTCACTCAATAGCAAAGAGCAAGTCCGTGCTAAAGAAATCAACGAACTATTAGGTCCGAAGGGCAATCCTCGTGTTGATTTTATTATCGATTTACACACCACAACCTCTAACATGGGGCCAACCTTACTACTCACTAAAAAGGGTACTTTTTACAATCAACTTGCAGCCTATGTAACGCAAAAAATGCCACAGGTAATCGTCTCTTGCGATGAGGACCACAAGGCGAATAGCGAGCATCATTTTCTGTCTAGTATCGCGATGGACAGTGTGATGGTTGAAGTCGGCCCTGTGCCACAATCGGTTTTACGACAAGATGTGTTTGAGCAAAGTGAAGAAATGACCATGCATATTTTGGATTTCATTGAGTTATATAACAACAATCAAGTGCCACAACTGCCAGAGACCGTATCTGCTTATCGCTTTATTGAATCCATTACGCTCCCTCTCAATGAAGACGGTAGTCGCAATGGTATGATCCACAAAGATATTCAAGACAAAGACTTTACTGAAATTAAGACGGGACAGCCGCTCTTCACTACTTTTGATGGTGAAGTTATTTGTTATGAAGGTGAAAAAACGCTATACGGTTCATTTATTAATGAAGCAGCGTATTACGACAATAACCTTGCGATGTCATTACTTGAGAAAATAACGCTTCACACCTACAGCGATTAAGTATGTTACGTTTATTCTTTTATTTACACCTCGCTGGCCTAGCACTGATTGGTGTTGGGCTTTATCTGTTATTAATGACAGATACAACACAAACCGTCGGCGGCATGGTGGCGGCTAGTAGCGCATTGGGTATTGGCGGGGTGATGATTTCACCTTATCCGGTGATTAAATTTATTCAGTGGTCGCAAAAACAATCGAGTTCTGAGAGCTAAGTACTAGCCAACTTTCACTAAAACACGGATAATCGCGCATTATTTTTTAGCGATGTTGAAATGCGATTATGTCAGAGCAATACGATTTACGATTTGGCGGTACCAAACGTCTTTATGGTCATGAGGCTGTAGCTAAATTAAAAGCGTCCCACGTTTGTGTTGTTGGTATTGGTGGCGTTGGCTCTTGGGCGGCAGAAGCCTTAGCGCGCAGCGGTGTTGGTGAAATAACACTAATCGATTTAGATGATATTTGCACCACTAATATCAATCGCCAAATTCACGCATTGTCCGATACCGTAGGCCAAGCAAAAGTCGAAGTAATGGCTGAGCGAATTCGCGGTATTAATCCCGAGTGTAAAATTAATGTCGTCGAAGAGTTTGTCGATGCTGATAACCTGTCTGAATTAATCACCAAAGACATGGATTATGTGATCGATGCCATTGATAGCATTAAAGCGAAAGTGGCATTGATTGCTTATTGTAAGCGCAACAAGATCAAGATTATCACAGTAGGCGGTGCTGGCGGTCAGCAAGATCCAACACAAGTACAAGTGACTGATCTTGCCAAAACTGTGCAAGACCCTCTCGCGGCAAAAGTACGTGGTGAATTACGTCGTTTTCACAATTTCTCTAAAAATCCCAAGCGTCGCTTTCAAGTTGAATGTGTATATTCGACCGAGCATTTGGTTTACCCAAAGAGTGATGGCAGCGTGTGTACTCAAAAATCGCAAGCTGATGGGCCAATGAAAATGGATTGTGCTAGTGGTTTTGGCGCAGCGACTGTTGTTACAGCAAGTTTTGGTTTCGTTGCTGTGGCGCGGGTGATTAAGAAATTAACGACAGTAACTGCTTAGATACTGTCATTAAGAGTTAATTCGCTAAGTCTTGAATTTTCTCGATAATAGCTCTGATGCCATTACCGCGAGAAGGACTTAGGTGGGACATTAATCCCAAAGATTCCAGGAATACTACGCAATTGAATGATTTTAATTGGCTAGGCGGCACGCCGCCGAACGATTGGCAAATAATGGCAATAAGACCACGGACTATCTTTGCGTTGCTATATATTGTTAATGTCAGCTCATCGCCTTCGATTTGACCATAAAACCACACATTGCTCTCACAGCCATTGAGTAACACCTCATCGACTTTTAGTGCATCATCCATCGCTGGTAGTGTTTTTCCTAAGCGCAATATATGACGATATTTATCTTCCCAGCTTTTTAATGCGGCAAATTGCTCAACAAGTTGCTGTTGTTGCGGGGTAAAGCTCATTATTTTTTCTTAGCGTTAAAAGCATCAAGTTGTGCTTGGGTGGCTGGCAATTGGTGATTGGCTTTCCACTCGCTATATGGCATGCCGTAAACGCGTTCACGCGCCTCTTCATCACTCACGTCTACACCTTGCTCATCCGCAACTGTTTTATACCATTTACCAAGACAGTTACGGCAAAAGTCCGCCAAAATCATTAAATCGATATTTTGAACGTCTTTGTTGTCGTCTAGGTGTTTTAATAAACGGCGAAAAGTCGCTGCATCTAAGGCGTCTTGTGTTGCTTGATCTAATTGGTTCATGTCTTATGTTCTATATTCTGTGCAAAATGAAGCAGCATTTTAGCAAGGAGTACTATTCGCCGCCATGGCTATTGACGATCAGGTACTCAATTTCTGGCAGGCTGAGATCGAGGGAGGATCCTATGGTATTAATACGCACTCGATCATGGTGTTCCATTAAACAAGAGCCACTGGCAAAACTATAAGCCGCAATCACTATTTGATGCTTTTTCTCTAAACTAAGTAAGTATTTATGCGTGGTAAGAAAGGGTAATGTTGGTGCGCAGCCACTATTAATGAGCGCCTGCTCTTCATCAATATCGATATTGGATTTTTCAACGCCGGTAAATTCTTGATAAAGACTTTGCAACCGCGAGCGGGAATGGATGGTATCGCCGTAGCCACTAAGTAGGTAATTTAGCACGCGAAAGAGTAATAGCTGATCTATTGCTGTACTGAAATTTTCAGGAGACTGCAGGATTTGTGGATCAAAACACGAACGGCAACCACAACACATCACAAAATTCTCTAACGGGTTGAGTTTGGCGACTTTAATACCAAAAACTGTAAAATAAGCGGTTGATTGATGATGAGCATACTGCTGACTTGCCTGACAATTAGGACAATCAAAACTCCCTTGCTTAACTGGTTCAACCTTTTCGGCTTCCCCCATTAAAATAAACATAGTGGCTCCATGCGCCTGAAAAACAATTGAATTATCACTGTAGCAATGGCGACAATTATTTTCAAATATCAGATGTTTACAGAATAAAAGCAGGTTATGCTTTACCTTCCAGTTACTGGAATCTTTAGGCTGTAAATACCATCACATATTTAAGGTTGCTTTTATGTCATCTGCCGTTACTCAATCCTATCAACTCACCGTTTCAGGCTTGCGTTGTAATAACTGCGCGCTGGGTCTTACTAAAAAGTTAAACGCATTAGATAAGGTCGATGCACAAGTGAGCTTTGCTAATGAAAAGGCGACATTCGAGTGTCCAGAAAGTCAGCTAGAAGACGTGATAAAGGCTATTCGCTCTGCGGGATATCATTTGCATTATGTGCAAGAGACTTATGATATTGAAGGTTGGCGCTGTGGCGGCTGTGCGAATAAAACAAAACAAAAGCTAGAGGCAATTGTTGGTATTGGTGAAGTGAGTGTTAATAGCACGCTAAATCAACTCACTGTCGAGCGCAATCCCGACCTGTTAACTCAGAGTGACATCATTGAATTATTAAAACAGCAAGGCTATCAAGCACAGCTTAAACAACGTCACAGCTTAGAAAATCATTCAAACCAATTCCCATGGCAGTTGCCGCTGAGTATATTGCTGACCTTGCCATTGTTGGCACCGATGATGGCTATGTTGTGGGGGCAGAAAATCATACTGCCCGGCTGGCTTGAATTTGCATTGGGATCAATAGTGCAATTTGTCATTGGCGCGCCATTTTACCGCGGTGCGTGGCAAAGCTTAAAAAACAAAAGTGCAAACATGGACACTTTAGTGACGCTCGGCACAAGCGCAGCATATTTTTATAGTTGCTATTTGTTATTTATTCACGGCCGAGAAGGGCAGCTTTATTTTGAATCGGCCGCTGTCATTATTACCTTTATCTCAATTGGTAAATGGCTGGAAGAGCGCGCTAAAAGATCCGCTGGTGATGCCATGGCATCCTTACTTGCACTGCAACCACAGCAAGCCAATGTTGTGACTGATAACGGTATTACCACTCGAGAAAGTAGCGCTGTAAATATAGGTGATGTTGTCAGAGTCATGGCAGGCGCCAAAGTGCCATTAGATGGCGTAGTCACTAAGGGCAGCAGTGAATTCAACGAAGCATTTATCTCTGGTGAATCATTGCCAGTTGTCAAAAACACAGGCGACAAAGTCTATGCCGGCGCGGTAAATCAGGGAGAGGTGATTGAGTTTTCGGTCACTGCGAAGGGAGCCGATAGTAACCTTGGTCAAATTATCGCTATGGTGGAGCAAGCGCAACAAACCAAAGCCCCCATTGAAGCGCTAGTCGATAAAGTTGCTGCCTGGTTTGTGCCAGCCGTATTACTTATTTCTGCTATTACCTTTATCATTTGGCTTGCACTAGGTGCTAGTTTTGAAATTGCCCTAATTAATAGTGTTGCCGTATTGGTGGTTGCTTGTCCTTGTGCATTGGGCTTGGCTACGCCAGCGGCGATTGTGGTTGGCTCTGGTCGCGCGGCGAAGCAGGGCATCGTTATCCGTGACCCTAAGGCACTACAAATCGCTGGAGACATCAAGCACATTGCCTTTGATAAAACCGGTACGCTGACTCAAGGTAAACCGTCTTTAAAAGCTGAGAATTACTTTAGTGATCAGCGATATGATAGTGAGCTAAAAGCACTGCTTGAACACAGTGAACATCCATTGGCGCAAGCTATTTTACAAGCTCAATGGCTAACAAATGTTAACACCGCACAGGCTACTGATTTTAAAACCATTGCAGGTAAAGGTTTAGTTGCAGAGATTGATCAGCAACAGTTTTTCCTCGGCAATCGTCAGTTACTTACCGAGCATGGCAATACTGTAAACTCCCTTTTTGCTATTAATGCTAGCGAAGTGTTGTTTGCTAGCTCGAGTCAAATCATCGCACAATTTGAATTAGAAGATGTCGTTAGAGGCGATAGTGCGCAAGCGATAAATGCTCTCAATCAAATGAGTATTGAGACTACCTTACTTAGCGGCGATAACGAAAACACGGCGCAAACAGTAGCAAGTCAGCTCAATATGAAAAATTGGTTAGGACAGCAAACGCCGGAGCAAAAATTGAGTTACCTGCAGCAAATACAAAACAGTGGCCATAAAATAGCGATGGTTGGCGATGGCATAAATGACGCGCCAGCGTTAGCGCAGGCTGATTTAGGCATTGCGATGGGCGGTGGCACGCAGGTGGCGATAACAAGCGCGCAAATCACGTTAATGCAAGATAGCCCATTGTTGGTGGCTAAGGCAATTAACATCGCCAAAGCGACTTGGCGCACAGTAAAGCAAAACCTATTTTTAGCCTTTGCATTTAATACGGTTGCTATTCCTGCGGCTGCAATGGGATATTTGTCACCTCAGTTGGCAGGGCTTGCGATGGCTCTGTCGAGTGTTACTGTATTAACCAATGCGCTGCGCCTAAAATATTCAGGGAAATCATAGGCCATGAAAACAATCACAGAAGTGGGCATGTTGTTATCCATGCCGGTAAAGACAATTCGCTATTACGACGATATTGGATTGTTGGGTACGCTTAGCCGAGCAAATAACGGCTATCGCCAGTTTAATCAGCGCAATATAGAGCAACTCAAACTCATTCAAGGCGCTCGCAATGCTGGCTTTAGCATCGGAGAAACGCGAGACTTATTAGCGCTTTTTAATAATGAAAATCGGGTAAGCCGTGATGTGAAGGCGATGACTCACGAAAAAATTACCCACTTAAAATCAAAGATTGAATCTCTCAACAATGTATTGCAACAGCTTGAATCGCTTCATGATTCTTGTGCTGGAGACGACAGCAAAGAATGTGCAATTCTCGATGGATTATCAAAAAGTTGTAAATAATTTACTCAATGCCCTTGAAATAAAAAGTACCGTCCTTATCTATTAATTAGCAGCAGGAAAGAGTTCCACTGCGACATTAACAGTCACTCAGTGATGTTAATACAACGCCAAGTTTTGGCATTCGGGTGCAGCACAAGCTGGCCATTTACAACTGTAGCCACCGATAAAAAGTAGACATCGGCACAGAGCTACCATATTGCTTCTTAGGAGAATATATTATGCGTACTATCGACTTATCACCACTATACCGCAGCGCCATTGGTTTTGATCGCCTAGCTTCAATGATCGAAACAGGCAATAAAAGCAACAACCAAGGTTACCCTCCATATAACATCGAACAGTTTTCTGAAGATGAATATCGCATTACATTAGCTGTTGCGGGTTTTGACCAATCTGAATTAGAAATTACTAGCCATCACAACACATTATTTGTGAAAGGCACTAAGCAACCTCAAAAAGAATCAGAGAGTAAATTCTTGTATCAAGGCATCGCAGAGCGTGGCTTTGAACGCAAATACCAGTTAGCGGATTACGTAACTGTGCAGGCTGCTGACTTAAATAATGGTTTATTACATATTGATTTAAAAAGAGAAGTTCCAGAGGCTATGAAGCCGCGCTCGATTGCCATCTCTGGCAATAAGCAACTGGAAAAATAAAACTCCCTCTCTCTTTATCGCTCTCACTAAAGAACGGCCAATGGCCGTTCTTTTTTTATACCCCTTTCAAAATAAACTGTTTGATTTTTGTTTAACTTTAAATTGGTTAAAAATACCACTTTGTGGTTTTTATAGCCTTGCTTGGTTATCTGTTTAAAATTCCATAACGTCTCAAATGTTCATAAGTTACTGTAATTAAATAGTATTTAAACTTTGGCACACCGTCTGCAATAAGCTAATCAAGAAACGGCACAATAAGCGCCAATCATTAATTACCTTAAAACACGGAGTCCATCATGGCTAAGTTAAATAACACATTACGCAACATCGCTCTAGCATCAACATTAGTTATCGCTGGTTTAGGAAGCAGCGCTGGTGCGGCAGAATTATCAGATAAAGCTAAGCAACATCTAATGGCGTCATTGGGTAACGTTATCTCTCATCAAGTTAGCGAAGTCGTTACTCAAGTCGGCTGGGATATCGAGCAAAGCATCCAGCAGTCGCTAATCAATCTAGGTGTTGAAGAAAATGCACCAAAGACAAAGGTTAAAGTGACAGTGGCGAAAACTGAAACTAAAGACGAATCATCTAAGTAACGAATTATTTTTTAATCTAGTGGAGAATTATTATGGGTATTTTTAGCAGATTTAGCGACATCATTAACGCAAACATCAACACCATGTTAGACAAAGCAGAAGATCCAAAGAAATTAGTCAGACTGCTTATTCAAGAAATGGAAGAGACCTTGGTAGAGCTTCGTGCCAATGCAGCAAAACATATTGCAGAGCGCAAAACACTTGAAGCCAGCTTAGCAAAAGCAAAAAACAATGTAACAGATTGGGCTGCGAAAGCAGAACTTGCACTTAGCAAAGGACGCGAAGACTTAGCACGCAGTGCTCTAGTGCAAAAGCAACAATCTGCAGAGCAAGTTAACGCACTTGAAGAAGAGTTAGTTCGTTACAACGAAGCGCTCGCGACAACAGATGCAGATGCATCGCGACTAGAGCAAAAAATGGTTGAAGCGCGTACCAGACAGCAATCATTACTAGCACGTAAACAACAAGCGCAAACTCGCTTGAAAGTGAAAAAGCAGCTTAATAGCAATAAAGTCGAAGACGCTTTGATCCGCTTCGAACACTTTGAAAAGAAAATCGAAGCCCTGGAATCTGAAGTAGAAAGCTACGAGCTAGGCGGCAAAGACGCACAATCGGTCGAAGCGCAGTTTAAGCAAATGGAGCGCGAAGAGTCTATCGATAATGAGCTTGCGCAACTGAAACAAAAAATGGCGTCTTAATCATGTTTGGGTCTAGCGCTGTTTTATGGATATATCTCTTGCCAGTGGTTGGCGTCATGATCAGCGCTGGCATCTTATCCGCCATTAATAACGAGATTTCTTAGGAGCATATTATGAGTATTTGGCATCGTATTACTGTAGACAAAAAGCATAGCAAGTTATTTGGAGTTTGCGCAGGTATCGCTAATGCCTTTGGCTACAGCCGAATGGGGGTAAGAGTTACCACAGTCATCGGTTTATTATTTGCCCCAATTATTACTTTAACCATTTATGCAACAGCGGCGGTATTACTCCCCACCAGACAACAAGTCACAGCATAAGCAAAATTAAAGTTAGCTCTCACTCATAAAGCCCCGAATTTCGGGGCTTTTTTATGCTCAGGATGAGCGGTATCCAGCGGTGCCATGGATGGCAAGGAGCAGGGATGCTCAGGATGAGCGGTATCCAGCGGTGCCATGGATGGCAGGGAGCTGGGATGCTCAGGATGAGCGGTATCCAGCGGTGCCATGGATGGCAGGGAGCTGGGATGCTCAGGATGAGCGGTCAAGATTCTATACTCCTGAAAATCTATGTACCTACGTCCGTGTAGGCAATCCAGCGGTGCCATGGCAGAAAATATGTTCCAGACACTTCTTTTTAGAAAGAGTCTAAGTACCTACTTCCCTATAGGCAAAAGCAAAGAGCTGGGACTATCCTCCCTAAGTGCCTCTATCTAAAGTGATAAAAACCGTGTAGCGATTTGTTCAAAAAACATTAATAGCTGTGAAGGTGAGAATCAATGTGATTTACTTTTGTTTTTAAGGTGTTGATTTTAAAGAAAATTTTGATTTTTGCTGTTTTGTGTGCGCATAATAAATAGACAGTCATTTATTGGCGTATTGGAGAAAGTCATGAAACCGCAAAACGATATCGTTAATCAGCTCAATCGGGTGTTAACCGCAGAGCTAACTTCTATAAATCAGTTTTTTCTTCACGCACGGATCTTTAAGAACTGGGGACTCGAAGCACTAAACAGCAAAGCCTACAAAAAGTCGATTAAAGACATGAAGCAAAGTGATAAGCTTATTGAGCGTATTTTGTTGCTCGAAGGCTTACCGAATCTACAACAGCTTGGTCGTTTAAAAATTGGCGAACACACGTTAGAGATGCTCGAATGTGATCTCAGCGTGCAAATGGATCAAAACGAATTACTCACCGAAGTTATTCAGAAATGCGAAGACGCTGGCGATTATGTCAGTCGCGATTTGCTGGTGGAAATTTTAGATTACGAACAAGACTACATTGATTGGTTAGAGGCGCAGTTGTCTTTAATCGAAAATATTGGCATTGAAAACTATCAGCAATCGATGATTGATAGTGAATAGGAGATTATCATGAAAGGCGATCAAGAGATTATTGACAGCTTAAACCGTTTGTTAACTCACGAGTTAACGGCTATGGATCAATACTTAGTCCATGCAAAAATGTACGAAGATTGGGATTTAAGCAAGCTTCATGCGCGCATTGCTCATGAATTTGAAGATGAAAAACAACACGCAGAAGCGCTTATCGAACGCATTCTATTCCTAGAAGGTCATCCTGATGCAAGCAAGCGCGATGCACTAGCCATTGGTAAAACTGTGCCAGAAATGCTGCAAAATGATCTCGATGTAGAATACCGCGTGCAAGAAGATTTACGTAAGGTAGTTGCACTGTGTGAACAAAAGCAAGATTTTCAAACGCGTAACGTGTTGATGCCACTGTTAGAAGACACCGAGCAAGATCATATTTATTGGCTAGAGCAGCAATTACGCCTAATTGATAAAATTGGCCTGCCAAACTACTTACAATCGATGATGTAACTAAGCAACAATTGCTAATGAAAACATGGTGAATTTTTACTGTGATAGGTAAAATGAAGCCATGTTTTTTTGTGACTGACGAAAAGTAATGTTCGATCTTTTTAGTGACTCTGCCGAGCCTGCCAATTTGCTCCACCGCGATGGTACTGTGCATTATTATGGCCCGGTAATGTCACAAGCTAGCGCCGATGATTATTATCAGCAACTACTCACTGAAATTGATTGGCAACCAGATCGCGCGTCGATGTTCGGAAAAACCATAGAAACGGCGCGTAAAATTGCATGGATGGCAGAGCAGCCATTTCACTATACTTATTCCAATAACACCAAGATTGCTCAGCCTTTCTCGCCGCTACTGTGGGAGCTAAAAAGCATTGCAGAGCGTGAATCCAACGAAACCTACAATGCCTGTCTGCTTAACCTCTATCACAACGGGAGTGAGGGCATGGCGTGGCACAGTGATGGCGAAAAAGATCTCAAGAAAAATGGCGCTATTGCATCCATGAGCTTTGGCGCCGAGCGCAAATTTTCCTTTAAACATAAACAAACCCAAGAAACCGTGTCACAGTTTCTCCAGCACGGCAGTTTGTTAATGATGAAAGGTGTCACCCAAACGCACTGGCTTCATCGCTTGCCGCCAACTAAATCGGTGACGACACCGCGCATCAATCTTACCTTCAGAACCATTACTGGTCAGCTGGTTGGCTTCTTTCCAGCTTGATTAAATCCGCCGCTTTTTCGGCGATAGCAATGACGCTGGCGTTGGTATTGCCTGTGATGATGGTTGGCATAATCGACGCGTCCACAACTCGTAAGTTTGCTAAGCCGTGTACTTTTAACTCGCTATCAACCACGCTCAGTTCGTCGTCTTTGCTGCCCATTTTGCAGGTGCCCACTGGGTGATATTCGGTATCTGCGGTGCTGCGGATAAACTCGATAAGTTGCTCATCGTTGTTTTTATCGAGTGGATAAATCATCTCACCCTTTATCTCGTTAAAAGCGCTGCTTTCAAGCACTGATAAGGTTTGTTTTAGGCCGGCCAACAAAGTGGTTAGATCATCGGGGTGATCGAGATAGTTAGGATCAATAAGCGGTGCTGATTTTGGATTGTTGTCCTTAAGCGTGACGCTGCCGCGGCTTTTCGGACGCATTAAACTTGCGTGCACGCTATAACCGTGTCCCCAGTGTAATTTACGACTGTGATCGTCGACTAAACCGATAACAAACTCCATTTGAATTTCAGGGGCAGGCGCATCGTTATCAATGCTGAAAAAAGCGTGGGACTCAGCGAAATTACTGGTTAAATCGCCTGTTCTGTTTTTAAACCACTGATAGGTTTGCGTAGTCATTTGCATAGCACCAGGCAGGCTAATTCCGAAAGTGCCTGCGCTAGTTTTCGCGCGATAAAGTGGCACCACTGTCAAATGATCTTGCAGGTTTTGACCGACGCCGGGTAAATGCAGCGTTGGTTCTATACCGAGCTTCTTTAAGGCATCTTTATCGCCAATGCCTGACAGCATTAATAACTGTGGTGAGTTAATTGCACCTGCGCTTACGATTACTTCTTTGCTCGCGTTAATAATGCGCCTGCGATTTTTGTGGTTAACTCTCAGCGCTGTCACCGTGTTATCAGTGACGATAAGTTTTTCGACTTGAACTTTGGTCATCACCGTTAGATTGGGACGCGATAAGTTCGGCGTTAAATAAGCTTTAGCTGCACTGCATCGCTCGCCGTTGTGTTGGGTAACTTGCGACAATCGCGCGCCTTCTTGATTTACGCCGTTAATATCACTATTTAACGCAATGCCCTGTTCGGCGCAGCCTTTTAAGAAATACTGATTTACTGGACTTGGCGTTTGAAGTTCATTGACTTGTAAAGGGCCGTTACTGCCATGAAATTCGTTGTTAATAGAGTGATTGGTTTCTGCTTTAATGAAATAGGGAAGTAGTGAGTAGTAATCCCAACCGTGGTTGCCTTGCGCCGCCCAGTTATCGAAATCCCAACGGTTACCGCGAATATAAACCATCGCGTTAATTGAGCTACTGCCACCTAATACTTTACCACGCGGTACAAAACCACAGCGGTTATTGAGATTGGCTTGTGGCACCGTCTGATAATGCCAACTGTTTATCCCATAAGGCACACTTGCAGCAACGCCAGCAGGCATTTGCACAAAGGCGCTGTTGTCATTGCCGCCAGCTTCAATTAGGCAAACAGAAACGTTTTTATCTTCGCTAAGGCGCGCCGCTAAAACACAACCAGCACTGCCCGCGCCAACGATAACGTAATCGAATTTCTCACTCATAACTCAATAACTTTTCATCAATAGAATTATTATCATGCATAGAAGAAATGTTTAAGACTTGATATTTTTAGACATAGCAATTGAACTGGGGATAATCAATTGAGCGATTATATTAGAGCGACATCGTTACTGGGAATCAATCAGCTGATTGCTGAGTTAGGTGGTTGTCCGCGCTCATTGTTGGCACAGTCTAATATCGAGGTCGATTTTCAGCAGCTAGATAGCCAATTTATGCAATATCGCGATTATATCGAATTGTTAAATAGCTGTGCGCAATCGCTCGACTGCTTTGATTTTGGTTTACGACTAGCGGCGCGTCAGCACTTTGATATTTTAGGGCCGATAGCGCTGGTGGCTCAATCAGGAACTACCTTGGCGCAAGTACTAAGTTGGGTCACGAAATTTTTGCATGTTCATTGTCCTGCAATCGCTATTGCGCAAACTACCGTTGCGGATTCTGATGAAGTCTTATTGTCGTTTGAAATTGCGCTCGATCCACTACCAGATATTAGTCAGGTGAGTGAGCTGAGTATCGGATTGATGGTGGCTATCGTTCGAGAGTTAACGGTGGAAAGTTGGTCGCCGTTACGGGTATATTTACCCAGTAAAATTGCCACCAATAATTATGCATATGCCAAACATTTTTCAGCCGAGGTGACCGGTTATCGCAATTTTTCTGGCATCGTCATTTGTAAGTCAGATCTCAACTTACCCATCAAGACCAAGCAATCAAATCAACTGCAGCAATCTCTAGGCTATTTGCAATCACAAGGTGAACACTCGCTTACGTTATGCGATAAGGTGGAATTAATCGTCAAGCCATTGTTGGCAATTGAGCAGTGTACTAATGATAATGTTGCTCACATACTCGGCCTTCATACAAGACAATTGCATCGCTTGTTACAACGTGAGAATACCAGCTTTATCAAGCTCAAGAATAAGGTTAGGTCAAAATTGGCGTGGCATTACTTAACACAAACCCAATTAAGGTTTTCGCATATTTCTGAGCTTTTGGGTTATCAAGAGCAAGCGACATTTACTGCGGCTTGCCAGCGCTGGTTTAAAACATCGCCTCGCACTATTAGAAAATGTACCTAGGCGATAACTTTATTGCGGCCGCTGTGCTTGGCGCGATAGAGGTTTTTATCGGCAAATGACATTAATTGCTCAAGCGAAAGTTCACTATTTGCGCTGTTGGCAACGCCAACAGAAGTCGTGATGTTGATTTGATGAGTAAGATAGCTGATGGTTAGTGCTTCTAGTGTTTGGCGGATGCGCTCACCGATATCTTTTGCTGTGTCCAAACTAGTATTGGGCAGCAATACGGCAAACTCTTCACCACCAATGCGACCAAAAATATCGTAGGGGCGCAGATTTTCTTTGATCGATTTTGCACTTTGCGCCAAGGTTATATCGCCGCCTTGGTGACCATAGTTGTCGTTAAGGGACTTAAAATTGTCTAAATCAATCATCAAAATACTACAATCAGAATTTGCTCTTGCGCCACGCTGTAGTTCAATATTGGCCATTTCTAAAAAATAGCGACGATTATGGCAGTCGGTTAATGAGTCTATTGTTGCTAGCTTAAAGAGCTCTTGTGAGGCTACTTGAAGCTGCTTTTCGGTGCGCTTCTTCTCGGTTATATCGGTGGCGTAAAAGAAAATAAAGTCGTTATCGATAACGCGCTCTGTGGCTAAGAACCAACGGCCATCATGGAGATCGATTTCAAAGTTGCGAAAGGGACTTTGGCGGCGTTTTTGGTTGGCGTATACCAGCCATTCATGAATACTGTTTGCTTCGATAACCAACCCTTTATTGTATAGATAACAGTATTCAACGAGTTTGGAAAAGGACTGACCTATTACGGCATCAAGCGGCTGAGCATACATCGATGCCATCGCTTCATTGCAGTAAATTAGAGTGTCTTGAGCATCAAAAATACCAACGCAATCATTTGTTCTTTCGAGCGATGTAGCAAGCAATTGTTGAATGTTTGGCGCCAATTGACTCATTATCCTAAATACTTCTTTGAGGTTGAGGGAGCAGACTATAAAGTAAGCAACTTACGCCTGCAACTAAATTATAGAATAATTATTATTTCCTGCTTATTTCGTTGTATTGATGCGTATGGCTACATTAATAAACTCGAGAATTTAAAGTTAAAGTATTAATTTATAAGATATTGTTATGGATAACTAAGTTAAGTTAAGTTAACCACCAAGCAGCGGAAAATAAACGACCAACTAACCATGTTGGCCAGTAATTACAATCTAATTTCCTACGCGAATATTGTCGTGGGTGGTTTAACAGTTTATGTGTTGTGGGGCGTTGTTGAGCAAATCGTATTAAGTGGTTGGTATGCCATTGTCGTTTTAATGATGCTAGGGCGCCACCTCATTAAAAATAGATTTCTCACTAGTGATATAACGACTCCGAGTCTATTGAAAAAATGGCAAAACCGTTTTATTTCGATGTCGTTGGTTGCTGGCATATGGTGGGGGATTGGCGCATGGTTGTTCGTTATGCCACAACACCCTCAGCTCGTAACTTTCATTATGGTGAGTTGGATTGGCATGGTGGCTGGGACCATAGGATCACAAGGTGTTCATCTTCCTAGTTTTATTGCCTATTGTTTGCCGACGATGTTGGCATTAACGAAGCAAGAAATAGTGGTTTAATGTTGCTCCACAAACCATTGCGCCCCGCCAAGTTGCGGATGGCAATTAATAAGGTGACTTAGTAGCAATAACGGCTAGCGCAAAAGACCGAGATCTTTGGCTTTGGTAACGCAAGCGAGTCGATTGTCAGCTTCTAGCTTTTGGAATAGCTGTTTGACGTGAGATTTTACCGTGTGCTCTGAAATAAACATCGATTCAGCAATCTTACAGTTACTCAATCCTTGCGAAAGTAATGCTAACACCTCCAGTTGACGCGGTGTGATGTCAGCAAAAGCTTGCTCGTCTTCTTCAGGGATTGCATCAATTTGCTGCTTGATATCAGCAGGGACAAAGATATGTCCATCTAAAATACTCTGCACTGCATTGACGAGATCGGCGCTGCCAAGTGTTTTAGGGATGAAACCCAATGAACCGATTTGCAGTACTTGTTGAATAATATTGATGTCTTGTGAGGCAGATAATACCGCGACGGGGTGAACATCGCCCGATTGAAAATTCTTGCTAAGAAACGCTAGGCCACCGACATCTGGCATGTCTAAGTCTACTAAAATCAAATCCACATCACCGTGCTCGGCGATAATTTGTTGTGCTTTGCTGACACTACAGCAGCCGAAAATTTCAAGATTGGGAATATGCAGCGGCAGAATTTGCGATACGCCATAGAGAAACAATTGATGGTCATCAATAAGAATAATTTTGAGCATGATTGGCAACGTTTTCCTTGTTCGACAGCAAAGCGCAGAGATTGTATGTGAGTTTTGTATACAAAATCAACAACTAACAATAGCTGCGCTTTCGAATAAACTAAGCGTAGTCAATCATTTTCAAATTTTGAAATTATTTTTATTTATTAATTATCAACTTACCCGTGCGAATGCGCTGTGGGTGATCGCCAACATCAAAACTCGCTATCTCTTTTCCTGTTTCAAATGAAATCACCGATACGCGATCTTGCTGGCTTACCGACACATAACAATGCTTGCCGTCAGCGCTTTCTGTTGCCCAATAAGGTTTAGCGCCTAAAGGATGTTCTGAGAGTTGAGCAATCTTATAACTAAAGGTAACGCGATCGACAATTGCTGCATAGCCTGACATGGTGCCTGCAACACAAAGCTTAGTACCTTCGTGATTCATTGCCAAACCGTGATGCGCTGAGTTTAGCTGATAATCACGCAAGCTCATTTGCGCTACTAGTTCAGGCACTGGTAGGTGCATTTTGCGAGTGATTTTTTGCTCGTGAAGATCGTATTCGAAGAACCCGTGAAAAAACGATACCTGCAGATACACATAACGGCCATCAGGCGCAGCAGCCATTGGGCGTACCGCATTATCTACCCAAGGAAAGCCAAATTCTTCGAGCTTTTCGCCAATATCGACGCGCTGGAGTACCTCATAGGTTTTAGCATCAACGACCTGAAAGTAACGATCGCCTTTCATCCAATCGAGCCAGCCAGAAGAAAATGGCACAAATACTTTACCGATGCTGGCGTGTAAGATTTTAGTACCGTCTTTGGTGTAGTTACTCTCGTGCGGCTGATCGCCAGACTCAAAATTAGCAACAATTTTTCCGGTGTCAGTATCTATCGCGTGAACCTTTCGCGCCGTTGATGCTGACACTAAAAATATCTTGCCATCTGGTGATATTGCCGCGTGATCGGAGCGCGCGCCTTCAACTGGCGTACGCCACTTTATCTCACCAGTATTTACGTCTAAGGCGATGGCATCAGCAAAGCTAGGACGTGAAATAAACAGATATTTACCGTCTTTAGACGGGAACATATCGTCCACCATCTGATTGTTGCCTTCCCCAATCACCTCACGAATAAAGGTGGATTTAATACGGCGAATTACACCTGAATAAATCTCTTCGAGTCTTTCTTCCTTATCTGGTACGGCATTAAGTTTTTTAATGCGCGTAAAAGTGTGAGGATCATAAATATCAATAGTGCCATCCCAGTTATTACCAACCACAATGACATCCCGCATTTCCATATTGTTGGCTGTAGACGGCGTTGATTCTGCACTGACGAAAAAGCTAGAAACTGAAAGTAGGGCAATGGATAAAAAAGGGCGAATTGGCACTGTGATACCTATTATTTTAATTTTTATTGTTGGCATTTTTTACCACAATAAAGTCAGTTTTTAAACAACTGAATGAATTGGCTGTTTGATGATTGGTTGCATTTCGTTACAACTCTTTTGGCTGCGTAATGCGTTGAATTGTTGTACATAAATTAGTAAAGGGCGTACACTATCTGCGCTAAAAATTTGATTATGCCCTTATCGCTGCGCCCCTCCGCTATGCTCCGCAACGTTTTTTCTCGGTGATCTTTTCTCGAAAAAACAGTGCAGTGATAAAAAATCAGAAGATTAGGTACCAAATTTGAAGACTACAGATCGCTGTCACTATTCTCTTTTACGTCCGCATCAGCGTTTGTGGTTTAACCCCTTTCTTTGCCTATTACAGGCGACCTTGTGTTTTTCGAGGAATGTATGAAATTGAAATTATTCGCTATGGTTATGGCGAGCACAATAACCCTTACACTAACGGCTTGTAACGACGAACAAGCACCTGCGCCTTTTCAAATGCCACCACAAGCCGTGGATTTTATTACTGTGACTACGACGGATGTCGCTTTTAACCAGCACCTGCCAGCGCGCGCTGTGGCGTCGGCTATTGCCGATGTGCGACCGCAAGTGACAGGCATTGTTAAACAGCGTCTGTTTGAAGAAGGCTCTAGAGTTGGTGCGGGACAAGCGCTTTATCAAATTGATGACACTATTTATCAAGCAAACTTGCAATCGGCAAAAGCAGAGCTCGTGCGCACTCAAGCTAACTTAAAATCTGCCAAAGCTGAGCTGGCTCGTTACAAACAACTGCTAAAAGACAAAGCAGCAAGCGCGCAGCAATACGATCAAGTCAATGCCAATTATTTAGCGGTATTAGCTGAGCTAGATGTGCGTAAAGCGGCTATTCACAAGGCGCAGGTTGATATTGAATATACCAAGGTAAAAGCACCGATTGGCGGCCAAATCAGTAAATCTAATGTTACCGTCGGCGCGTTGGTAACCGCAGGACAGGCACAAACACTCGCGACTATTACTCAGCTTGACCCTATCTACTTTGATATGGTGCAAAGCAATAAAGAGCTACGCGATGTTCGAAATCGACTCGCCAGTGGTGAGCTATCTAAAGTTAAACAAACCGCGCAGCTGACGTTTGGTGACAACGACAATTACCCGCACCTTGGTGAATTGAAATTCAACGAAGTGCGCACTAATCCAAGTACAGACACCGTGACACTGCGCGCTGAATTTAGCAATCCTGAACACAACCTATTACCGGGCATGTTTGCGCAAATCGATCTTACGCAAGCGGTGCGCGAAAACTCAATTTTAGTGCCGCAAAGTGCAGTGTCTTTTGATAAACAAGGTCACGCCAATGTCTTTGTTCTGTTAGAGGGCAATAAGGTTGGTATTAAACAAATTCGTATCGGCCGCTCAATTGGCAAAAATTGGTTGGCGTTATCTGGCCTAGAAAGTGGTGACAAAGTCATAACTACTGGCCTACAAAAAATAGGGCCAGGGGCGACAGTTTCACCTGTAATGCCAACAAGCGACGCGGCGAAACAAGGATAAATCATGGCAAGAAGCTTTATAGAACGGCCAATATTAGCATGGGTTATCGCCATCATGATTATGATGGTGGGGATCCTCTCGATATTTAGATTGCCGATTTCACAATATCCCGATGTGGCACCGCCTTCGGTGACCATTAGTGCATTTTATTCAGGGGCATCAGCCCAAGTTGTACAAGACACCGTGGTGCAGGTTATCGAACAAAACCTCAGCGGTATCGACAACGTAAAATATATTTCATCCACCAGTGATTCCTCGGGTGGAGCCAATATTACAGTTACCTTTAACGCAGGTACCGATCCCGATATTGCGCAGGTACAGGTGCAAAACAAACTGCAAACTGCCATGCCATTACTGCCACAAAAAGTGCAGCAAAACGGCGTCCAAGTTACCAAGTCGTCTAGCGCATTCTTGATGGTGATTGGCTTTTACTCCAGTAGTGACCAACTTGACGCTATCGATATAGGCGATTACATGGCGTCGAATATCCAAGACCAAATCAGCCGTATTAACGGTGTTGGTCAGGTGCAATTTTTTGGCAGTAAATACGCCATGCGCGTATGGATGAACCCAGAGAAACTCAACCAATATAAGCTATCAGCACTTGATGTGATGCGAGCGATTCGCGCACAAAACTCACAAGTGGCTGCAGGTGAATTGGGCGGCGCGCCAAGTGTGCAAGGTCAGCAAATTAATGCCAGTATCATCGTGCAAACGGGACTGGCGACGCCAGAAGAGTTTGGCAACATTTTACTGCGTGTTGAAGAAAGCGGTGCAACCATCAAACTTAAAGATGTTGCGCGCGTTGAACTTGGTGGTGATAGCTATCAAGTAGTGGCGGAATATAACGATCAACCAGCCACTGGGTTTGGTATTAACCTTGCCGCAGGTGCCAATGCATTGGAAACTGCACAAGCGCTGCGTGACAAAATCGCTCAGCTGCAACCAAACTTTCCACAAGGCATGGAAGTTGTCTTTCCTTATGACATTACGCCATTTGTTAAGTTGTCGATAAAATCGGTAATTCAAACGCTATTAGAAGCGATCTTGTTGGTATTCTTGGTGATGTACTTGTTCTTACAAAATTTTAGAGCAACCATCATTCCAACCATTGCCGTGCCAGTTGTACTACTCGGTACCTTTGCAGTACTCTCCGTCTTTGGTTATTCAATTAACACCCTCACCATGTTCGGTATGGTGCTGGCCATCGGCTTGCTGGTGGACGATGCCATCGTGGTGGTGGAAAACGTTGAACGGGTTATGCACGAAGAAGGGCTATCGCCGAAAGAAGCGACTAAAAAGTCGATGCAGCAAATTACCAGCGCGTTAATCGGTATCGCAATGGTGTTATCGGCGGTATTCGTACCTATGGCGTTTTTCGGTGGCTCGACTGGGGTTATCTATCGTCAGTTCTCGATTACCGTTGTATCGTCGATGGTGCTATCGGTGATTGTTGCCTTAACGCTAACACCTGCGCTTTGTGCCACCTTGCTAAAATCGCCAGAACATCATCAAAAACCACAACGCGGATTCTTCGCGTGGTTTAACCGCATGTTCGAGCGCTCTAGCACGGGCTATCAATCGTTACTCGGAAAAGTTGTGCAGCGCAGCGGCCGTACCATGGTTGTCTACGGCATTTTAGTTGCTGTGTTAGTTGTGATGTTCCAACGTTTGCCAACTTCGTTCTTACCCGATGAAGATCAAGGCACCATGTTTACTCAAGTAGTGTTGCCGCAAGGCGCATCCACTGAGCGCTCATTGGTGGAAATGGACAAGGTAGAGAAATACTTCTTAGAGCAAGAAAAAGAAAGCGTATCCTCGGTGTTTTCGGTAATTGGTTTTAGCTTTAGCGGTAACGGCCAAAACAACGGCATGGCGTTTGTGAAACTCAAAGATTGGGACGAACGAAGCCGCGACGACCAACACGTTAACGCTGTTGCAGGTCGCGCTATGGGCTACTTTATGACGATTAAAGAAGCCTTCGCTTTTGCCTTTGTGCCGCCGTCGATTATGGAACTTGGCACCGCTTCGGGTTTTGATTTCCAATTGCAAGATCTCGCGGGACACGGCCATGAAAAACTCACGGCAGCGCGTAATCAATTGTTGGGACTTGCGGCGCAAGATCCACGCTTGGTTGGTGTTCGTCCAAACGGTTTAGAAGACACACCGCAGTTTAAAATCGATATCGATCAGCAAAAAGCCATGGCATTGGGACTGTCGCTTGAAGATGTGAACAACACTTTCTCAAGCGCATGGGCACCAACCTATGTTAATGACTTTATCGAACGCGGTCGTGTCAAACGCGTTTACGTACAAGCTGACGCGCCATATCGCATGATGCCGGACGATATCAAATACTGGTATGTCAAAAACAACCGCGGCGAAATGGTGCCATTTAGCGCCTTTGCTACTGCGCGATGGGTGTTTGGCCCACCAAAATTAGAGCGCTACAACGGTGCGCCATCGGCGCAAATATTTGGTCAAGCGGCACCGGGATTAAGCTCTGGTGATGCCATGGCGGCAATGAGTGAACACGTAAAACAGCTACCAGCCGGCTTTGGCTTTGAATGGTCTGGCATGTCACTGCAAGAAAAACAATCAGGAGCGCAAGCGCCATTGTTATACGCATTGTCGATGCTGGTGGTATTTTTGTGTCTCGCCGCGCTATACGAGAGTTGGAGCGTGCCATTTGCGGTAATTCTGGTAGTGCCACTTGGTGTGATGGGGGCAGTGAGCTTCGCGTTAGCGCGTGAGTTATCCAACGATGTCTACTTCCAAGTAGGCTTGTTAACTACCATTGGATTGGCGTCTAAAAACGCCATTCTAATCGTCGAATTCGCCCGCTCATTGTACTTGCAAGGACACAGCTTAGTGGATGCAACGCTGCAAGCCGCGAAGCTACGCTTACGCCCAATCATCATGACCTCAATGGCCTTCATGCTTGGCGTAACGCCGTTAGTAATTGCCACTGGCGCTGGCTCTGGCAGTCAAAACGCCATTGGCACAGGTGTATTCGGCGGTATGCTATCAGCAACCGTACTCGCCGTAATTTTCGTACCTGTATTTTTTGTGGTGGTGTTTAAACTCAGCCACAGTAAAAAAGAGCAGGAAGAACATAAATTTTAACCGCAGTGTAACTAGGGAATAAAACAATGAAAAAGTTTGAATACAAAATGATCGACTCAAAGGATGTCGCAGCAGTGAGTTTATTTAAAGGCCGTAAGCGCTCTGATATTGAGGCTTATCTCAATAAGCTAGGTGCTCAAGGTTGGGAGCTTGTAAACGCCGACTTTCGAGAATTAGAAGGCGACACCGAGTTTTCGGGAATCATGAAACGCGAGTGCTAGGCATTTGCGGTAAAGTGAAAGGAGGCCATCGCTTGATGGCCTTTTTTATTTGTTCGCCCTGTGACGTGTTACGTATTACTACGTCTAGGCTGATTATTTAAGAATAATACGAGGTTTCTAACGTTAGTCACTTTGTCAAAATATGGATTCTTTTCGGGCTGTTCTGTGCTGATATTTAGTCTGTCTGCGACTGACCAATAAATTTCATCAAGATCGTCAGAGTCTATTTTATAATTTTGTTCAAAGGTATCTTCGGCTTTAATAGGAAATGGTTTACCGTTGTATTTACCTAAATATAATTGCAGTTCATTCCATAATTCGCGCATTATTTTGGTATCAACATTTCTGAAATCAAACGATCTCGCGTATTCGCATATATTGGCGTTACCTCGCTTAGTAGCGAGCTTTTTCATTCTGTAATGCTCGATAGCTGTCCAAATCGCTATTGCGATAATTAAGGCTGAAATAATAAGGAAAGTGTTCATGTTATTTAAGTCATTCTAATTGACAAGTTTGATGACTATTTTTCGCTGTTTTGACTAAAATTTCTGATCGCTTCAGCGGTCATCATAGCTTGTTTGATTCGTTCTTCCGAAGGAATTTCAACGTTAAATGAATCAGTTTCATATTTTTTTCTCAATAAAGCGTATTTTTCAAAACCGCCAAACATTGGGTCTAAATCGCGATATTGCTCTGAAATATCTCCTTGGATACCGTAGAAGGCTTTTAAGAGCGCGCTAAAGTGCTTTTTTAAAGATTCTCGTTCATCTGCATCTGTTATTTCTGCTAAATCTCTATCCAATTTATCGAGTGGCACCGATATCCAAGCCAATGTTTCTAACAATTCTTCCGCGCATTTAAAATCCATGTATTTTTCCTAAAATTAACTTACAGAGTATTATTTACGTGAGCAAAACACCGCATTTTATAGTTTTTAAGTGATTAATTTAGCTATTTATTATGTTTCAATTAGCTGTAATCTTCCCTGAATTAAATCTCCCTTCGAGTCGTTATAACTTGTTGAATAATAAATCTCGTCGAAGAGTTCTAAACCAAAATATTCAACAATAAATGAGATATTTTTAGGGTTATCTTCATCAGCGATTAATCGGTCTGAACGTAGCAGCTGAACTTCCGAGCTATTAATCCAAAGAGTTAGTGAAGTAACTTCATTACAGACGAGTGAGACATAACCTGTTAACTCAACGTTCTCCAATATCTTGGCTTTACATGCCACATGCATAAACTCTCGATATGGTAATGAATTGCCTTCGTGTATTGGGTAGTAGCAGTCCAGACCTTTTTCATAAGGCTTTAAAAATAACTCTTCGAATAATTCGGGGGACTTAAGCTGGCTTTTAATATATTTGATTTCATCAGAGCTTGCCCATTCGCACCAGACATCAAACTTTTCGAAGTCGCTTTTAGTAATATAATCACTAGAAGTTTTTACATAAAATTGATTCATACTTAAAATACTATAGAAACGCAATTTACTATTTTAGCTTACGCTCTATAAATTCAAACAAGTTAATTTGGAGTCCGAAGATAGTTAAGAATTGCCTTTGAATAGGCATAACCTTCTTACTTTTCGCTAATTTCAACCATATCATTTAATTCAGTTTTTATCATTTCGCAGTACTTGGTGTGGGTGATATCTGGATGTTTGAGGAGAGAGTTAAAAGCCTTAAAGGCTGCGTCAAAGCAAGCGGATTGTAACTCGGCATTCTCGGAGTAACCCGTGCCAATTTGCCAAATTAGGTCAATTACTCTTTCTTTAAATTTACATTGTAAGACGACTTCTTCAAGATATTTTGGCAGCACAGCGGCTGAGCTAAATAAATCGCCTTGCACTATCACGTAATTATCGAGCTTCCAATAGGCAGCTTCAAATGATTTATAGTTCTTGGATAACAAACCAAGTACTGCTTCAGGAACATGCTCTGCTGTGCCTGTTAATACACTTAATTCTTGCCAGTTTTCTTGATGTATTTTCTCTAGCATTTTGTTTGCCTTGAGTTGTTAAATCGCTGATACGAAATAGAACCAATCTCTTAGAGTTTGAACTTTAAAACGATTATAAATACTTTATTTTTAAATACTTTAGGATTTATTTGGTGAAACAAAAAAAGGCCATCGCTTGATGACCTCCTTTTTATTGGGCAGAGTTTACTCTCGCTTAAAACTTGAAGTTTAAGCGGCCGTAGTAGCTCATGCCGTCGAAGCCGTATGGGAGGGCGCGAACTGGATATTGGAAGGCTTGATTGGTGATGAAATCAAGGGCTTCGTCTGCGCCGAGTTCGTCTGGGGTTTTATCAAACAGGTTGTTGATGCCCAGTGAGAACGTTAGGTTTTCTGAGATGGTGTAATCGAAATTCACATCAACTAACACCGCGGCTTCTACCACGCTGGTTGGCTTGAATGAGCCGGTTGGCGATAAAAAGTCTGGTAGGCCGATGTGATCGTTACCGAAGTAAGTAACATCGGTTTCGCCGAAGTAGTTAGCGCGTACTGTGGCGTTCCAGTCGTTTTGGCCGTAGGCCACTGTTAATGTTGCGCGTTCGTGTGGCTGACCGTCGGTTAAGAAGCTGCGTTGTAAGTCATCGAGGGCAACGGTTTTTGGAATGCCAGTTGGCGTGTTTACCGCGTCGATTTCGGTATCATTCACATTACCTGCAAAGGTGACGTCGAGTTTGCCTTCGCCGACATCGGTTGAGTAGGTAACGATTAAGTCGATACCTTTGGTGGTGAGATCAACCGAGTTTGAGAAGTAGTTGGCTTGATCGGCACCTGTGGCGTTTAGCGCAGCTACTGCGGCAGGACTAAAGGCTACGTCGTCAGGTGTTAGCATACTACCCAAAGTGATGCGATCTTTCATGGCGATGTGATAGGCATCTAGGGTAATGGTTACTTCGTCGGTGGCGTCAAATACGAAACCAAAGTTCAGGTTGTTTGATTTCTCAAGTGTTAAGCCGTCAATGCCTAGTGCAGATGGGAAATCAGCACCTGCTGTGGCTGTGAAAGATGGCGATAATACGCCGCCAGCGCCAAGGTTGGTGGTGTAAGCGGTGTAGGCACTTTGCTGAAGCGATGGTGCTCTAAAGCCACTTGAAATAGCGCCGCGAATTGATAAGTCGTCGTTAATTTCATAACGAGTTGACAGCTTACCAATGATGTCGTCGCCAGCGTCTGAGAAGTCTTCGTAGCGCACTGCTGCGCCTACTAGCCATTCATCCGACAGTTGCGTTTCGATATCGGCGTAGAGGGCGTAGCTATCGCGGCTTTGTTTGTTGGCGGCATCTGGGCGAAGTCCTGGATAGGCTTGGAAACCACAGCCAGCGAATGTATCTGGGTCGATAACTGATGGGAATGAACTGCTGCTGTTAGATGCGCCACAGGCGTATGAGGCTAGTTCACCTGCAACGATTTGGTAGTTCTCTTTGCGATATTCTGCACCGTAAGCGATGAATAGCGTTAGGTCATTGTCGAGTTCGATACTGCCTGATACATCGGCATTAACCGTGGTTTGGTCGAATCTAAATCCACCTGAATAGCCTGATGTTGGGCCCGCATTAGCGGCTATATCGCTATCTGATGCGTCAGGATTGTTGGCAAGATATTCGGCGGCATAAGATGCGTTGATGGTGTTTTTCGAGTCAAAGTCGTAGCGGTTTTCACCGTATACGGCAGAGATGTCGTACGCCCAGTCTGGCGAAATGTCGCCGCGTAAGCCGATAGAGAATGAGGTGTCGCGTGCTTCGTTGTCGATGCGCGGTAAGAAACCATCTGGGTAGGCCTGCGGAACGTTACGATCTGCTTCATCAAAGTTGCGATAAAAACCATTGCCTAGTGCCGTACGTGTAGAAACACCGCCGAATGAATATAGCTCGGCTTCACCTACTGGCAGCATAGCGTTGTAAAATACGGTAGAGAATTCTGATTCAGCATTACCTTGGCCCCAACGAACAGTGTCGGATAGCGTGCCTTTGGCGATGGTTGATGAACCACCGATGTCGCGTTGAGCGCGGTTAGTACCGCTGTAATCACGGGCTTCTAACGATAGGTTAATGTAGCCACCATCATCGCCTAAATCGAATCCGCGATTTAAACCCAAGGTAATGTCATCACCGTCACCTTCGCTGGTTGAGCCAGCTTGGATAAAGCCTGTTGTAATGCCAGTGGTGTTTTTAAGTGATAGGTTAATTACACCTGCAATCGCGTCTGAACCATATTGCGCGGCTGCGCCATCACGCAGTACTTGCACATCGGCAAGAGCAGTCATTGGAATCGCATTCATGTCGGTGCCAGCTGCACCAGCACCAACGGTGCCATTGAGGCCAAAGATAGCTTGGTTGTGGCGGCGCTTACCATTGACTAACACTAGTGTTTGGTCTGGTTGTAAACCACGTAAAGTCGCTGGACGGAATAAGTCTGAGCCGTCTGAAACTTGGGTACGGGAAAAGTTAAATGATGGCGCGGTAGCTTGCAGGCTTTGGCCTAGCTGAGTAAAACCACCTTTAGTTAGTGCATCTGCATCGATAATATCGATTGGGGCTGTTGATTGGGTCTCGGTGCGACTTGAAACGCGAGAGCCGAGGATTGAGATTTTCTCAACATCTTTTGCTGTGTCTTTTGTTGATTCCGCCGCGTTGGCAGTTGCTGTAACTGTGCCTAATGCGAGTGTTATGGCAACGGAGAGCGAATTCGCCTTAAAACTCTTTATCATTTATTTTGATCCTTTGAATCTAATTTGTTTATTAAGTTCGGTCGATGTTACAACCGATTAACAAAAAACTATAGTCCTGATAACGAATTTGATATTACCAATTAGCCTAATTTGAATCGTTTGTATAATTTTTGGACATAAAGAGGGTTGAAAGATAAGAAAAAGCCACCTCAGATAAAGGTGGCTTGGTGACGGTTGTATTGGTGTAAGACGCCTGAGTTAATCGAGCTTGAATAAACGAACGATTTCAGACATCTGGCTACTGCTGTGTTTAAGATCGTGGCTTGCGTTGGCAATCTCTTCTGTATCTGTAGCTGCATCTACCGTCATTTGTGATAAGTCGCTAATGCGTTTATTCACTTCTTCTGCGGCTTGAGTTTGTTGCTCTGTGGCCTCTGCAATGTAGTCACTCATTTGTGAGATCACCTCAATTAAACGTTCTATTTCATTGAGAGAAGTTTCGGCTTGCGCTGCTTGTTCAACTGTTTTATCTGAAGTTTCTTTACTGACAGTTACTGCAGTTACTGCTTCTTGAGCTCCCGCTTGTAGGCGTTGAATCATGCCTTGGATTTCATCGGTGCTCTGGCTAGTTCTGCTGGCTAAGGTACGCACTTCGTCTGCTACAACGGCAAAGCCACGACCCTGTTCGCCTGCGCGCGCTGCTTCGATGGCGGCATTAAGGGCGAGTAAGTTGGTTTGATCTGCAATACCGCGAATCACGTCGAGTACGGCGCCAATGCTATCTGTTTCTGTAGCAAGCCTTGAAATAACATCGTTAACGTTATTGATATTGCCAGACAGTGAATCGATTTGCGCAATGGCGTCGGCAACAACTTGTTTGCCTTGCACTGTATTGGTGGTTGCGTCGTTAGCTGCGGTATTTGCTTGGTCGGCATTGGCGCTAATTTCGCGAATATTTGAGGTCATTTGCTCCATGGCTGTTGCTATTTGCGTCGCATTGTCATTTTGCACTTGAATAGATTCATTACTGCGATGGCTTGTTTGCGACAGCATATCTGCCTGCATCATGACTTGCTCTGAGTTAGCAGCGACTTCTTTGAGTGATTGACGCATTTTTTCGGTGAAAAGATTGAAATAATAAGACAGACGGGAAATTTCGTCGTTGGCATTAGCATTAAGCTGTTTAGTAAGGTCACCTTCACCTTGGGCGATATTTTTCATTAAATCGCTAGCTGCTTTAGTCGGAAGAAGAATACTGGTACCAATCATATAGCTTAACCCCATCACGATAACGATAATCATAAATGTATTAAGCAACATAGCATTGCGTCGCGCTGCAAAGGTTTCTTGAATATCGTCTATGTAGACGCCTGTGCCGATAATCCATTGCCACGGTGCAAATTCTTGAACGAATGATATTTTATCAACAGGCTCATCGGCACCAGGCTTTGGCCATTTATAAGGTAAGAATCCTTGCTTTTGACTACGCACGATTTTGAGCATCTCAACAAAAATCTGTACGCCATCGCTGTCTTGTATATCCGTGACATTCTTGCCATTGAGCGAGGGCTTAATGGGATGCATTAGCATAGTTGGCGTGAAGTCGTTAACCCAAAAGTAGTCGCTGCCGGCGTAACGCATGGCTTCAATGGCACTTAATGCGGCGGCTTTTGCGTCTACTTCAGACATTTTTCCGTCTTGCGATTGCTGGTAATAATGCGCCACGGTAGCGTGGGCGCTTTCAACGAGATGTTGTACTTTTTCGCGTTGCTGATTATTAAGAGATTGATATTGATGGTAGAGGCTTAAGCCACTTTGGAAAAACAGGCCGATAATAACTATGCCAACCATAATGGAAAAGCGCTGCTTGATGGTGAGTTTACGTAAGTTATTCATATTAATTTGTCTCCAATTAAGCGAGTGCTTTAATTCACATTACGCCATTTTTATAGCTTAGGAAAGAAAATTAAAAACTGCTGAATCTTTATCAGATTTTTAGGAAGACTAAGTGTAACGACTAAGCGCTATTTTGCGCTTAGCCAATGGTCGGGTTGCTTTTGTTGTTTGCTTCTGAGTAAATGCTCTAAAAGTTGATGTGGTTCAAGCTTTACTATTTTTTACTCCAGCGCATTACGCCTTCTTGGGCGGTTGAGGCGACGAGTCGGCCTTCACGATCGAAAAATTTGCCCGTGACGAAACCACGGCCGCCACTGGCTGACGGGCTGTCTACTTCGTATAACAACCAATCATCGAATCTAAAGTCACGGTGGAACCACATCGAATGGTCGATAGTAGCCATCTGCAGCTTAGGTGTCATGAACGAAATGCCATGTGGGCGGCCAGCGACCGGCAAAAATGAGAAGTCTGACGCATAACCCAGTAAGTATTTATGAACGCGCAAGTCGTCTGGCAGGGTGCCATTGGCTTTCATCCAAAAGTGTCCTTTGGAGCTACCTATCGTTGGTTTAATTGGATTGAAGTCTTCGACAGGACGAATTTCAATGGCCTTGTCGCAGGTAAACTGTTGACGGATTTTTGATGGAATAAACTCTTGTAAGATGCGGGCGAGTTCTACTTCTGATTGTAAACCATCTGGTCCTGCAACTTGCGGCATTGAGGCTTGGTGATCGAAGGCTTCTTCTTCAACGTGGAACGAACTAGTGAGGTAGAAAATCGGTTGGCCACCTTGAATGGCTTTAGTACGTCTCGTGGCAATAGAGCGACCGGTACGTATGGTTTCTACATCGTAAACAATGGGTTTGGCTGAGTCTGCCATGCGCAGAAAATAACAGTGAAAAGAGTTAAGAGAGAAGCTGCTATCAACAGTTTGCTTGGCGGCAAATAGCGCCTGACCAATTACTTGCCCACCAAAGACGCGTCCAAAGCCTAAATCTTGGCTGTTGCCGCGATAGATACCTTGCTCGATGGTTTCTAGACTCAATAAGTCTAATAATTGATTTAGTACTTGCGACATAGCGTTACCCACAGACTGAAAGAGAGAATGTGCATTTTAGCGTGAATTCAAACAAATGTTTAGCTCCATTGTTGTGAGCGATGATTGAATTCGAATGCAGCTTGCTTTACCATTTACTCAATCATGTCATTGGGTATAAACATTGTCTAATTTTTCTAAATTCATCTGTTTAATGTTGTTAGTTGTGAGCGCTTTGCAAACAACAGCGGCAGCGATGGTGTTTGGTCAAGGGGAGATGATGACTATGTCAATGACATCGCACATGACACCTGAGCAGCAAGCTCATTGTCAGGAAATGATGGAACACGACAATACAGCTCATAATAACGCGACTATGGAATGTAGTAGCGATTGTGAGTGTTGCCCCGGCGTGTGTTCGACATCACCACTTTATCTCAATTTTCAATTCCAAGGATTGACGGCAAGCAGTGCTAATCAGCTGTTTTTCGCGTTAGTCAATCAACCTCAAACCTCTATAACTTCGCTATATCGTCCACCGATAGCCAGCTAATCACAATCTAGATCTATCCATTTTTCATTGATTGAATTTTAAGCGAACTCTTTCGCTTATGATTATTTGTTGGAGTTAATCCATGTTTTTTACTTATAGCAAACGCGCTATTTTCTGCCTGTTAACGGCGCTTAGTATTAATGCCGCTGCGGCAATTCCTCATTTGACGCTAGAGCGCGCTATCGAAGGGGCCGTAACGCAAGATATCTGGCATCGCAAAAATCAAGCCGACGGCGATATGGTACTGGCACAAGCCATTACCGCATCAGCATTGCCAAATCCACAGGTGGGAATGAGCATTAACAATCTCGCTAGCGATAGCTTTGATTTTAACCAAGAGGCGATGACACAATTTAAGCTGAGTGTATCGCAGAAGCTAAATCGCGGAGATAGTGCAGATTTAAGCGCCAAAATGCAGCGTCAGCGTTTTCAGATGTTTCCACTATTGGCGCAAGATCGCCGCGCTCAGTTGCGTTTAGCCGTGGCAAAGTTGTGGCTTGATGCCTATGCCAACGAGCAACGTCAACTGTTGGTGTCACAAGAGCGTCAATTGCTAGAGCAACTTATTAGTAACGCACAGCGTCGCTACGAGTCTGGTGATAAAGCGGTATCGCAAAGTGACATCGTGAGTGCTCAGGTCGAGCTAGCCGCGCTAGATGATCGCATCACTCAACTGCAAATTAATAGCCATCTGGCTAAATTACAGCTAAGGGAATGGTTACCAGATGAGTTAGTTAGCCTGCCATTAGCTCGCGACTTTAAGGCTCAGCTGCTGACATCAGATGTATTGCCTGTGACTAGTCAGGCGTGGAGCGAGCATCTCTATCAGCATCCAAAACTGCAAAGCTTTATTAAGATGCACCAAGCGCTAATGACGAATGTCGATATCGCCAAAGAGTCTTATAAACTGCAGTGGCAGTTTAATGCGAGTTATGGTTTACGCGGTAATGAGCCGCAGGGTGCTTCTCGTGCGGATTTACTTTCGGTAGGCGTTAGTGTCGATGTGCCTTTATTCAACGAGGAGCGAAACGACAGTAAGGTAACTGTGGCTAAGCGCAAGTTGGTGAGCCATCAAACCGAGCGTTTATTACTGTTAAAGTCGATGATTGCCAAGGCGCAAGCGCAGCAGAAGAAACTGCAATTGCTGACACAGCGCCAAGAATTCTATCAGCAGCAATTATTACCTCAGGTAACTAACCTCGTGAGCGCGGCGACAACCGATTACTACAATGAGCAGGGTGATTTCGCCGCAATTCTACGCGCCAGCCTTGCCAAGCTTAATCGCCAAATTCAGGCGTTTGATATCGACATCGAGCGTCAGCTCACTATTTTCCAATTACAGTATTTTCTAAACCAGGCTGCCATTAAGGAGAGCCGTGATGAATAAATTTGTTATCCCTTTTATTACCTTAGTTATCGGCGTTGTGCTTGGCATTTTTATGATGCCAATGTTTTCCGATAAGAATATGGCAAGCGATGAAACTGCTGTCGACAAGCCGCTTTATTGGGTGGCGCCAATGGATGCTAATTATCGCCGTGACGAGCCGGGTCTCTCGCCAATGGGCATGGAGTTAGTGCCTGTGTACGCCGAAGATGCCGCAGAAGATGATGCTGGCGTAGTGAGTATTTCTCCGGTTGTAGTGAACAATCTTGGTGTGAAAACAGCAAAGGTTGAACACGGCACCTTAATGCAGCACATCAATGCGACAGGAGCTATCGAGTTTAATAACGAGAGTCGTGTGGTGATCAACCCTCGCGTTGCAGGTTGGGTTGAAAAACTGCATGTGAAAACCATGGGGGATAAGGTAGAAAAAGGTCAGCCGCTTTACGATTTCTACTCACCAGATCTGGTGAATGCACAGGAAGAGCTGCTACTAGCACAGTCGCAAAAAAGTCGCCGTTTGATTATTGCAGCGACTAAACGCTTGGAAGCGTTATTAGTGCCAAAAAGAGTGATTGAGCAGCTAAAGCGCGGCGGTAAAGTGAAAAATCACATCACTATGTTAGCGCCAGCCTCTGGTGTTATCGAAGCTATTAACGTTAGTGAAGGTAGCTACATTATGCCGAGTAAGCAGTTACTTACTATTGTTGATTTAGGTGAAGTCTGGGCCAATATCGATGTCTTTGAGTCTCAGGCGAGCTGGTTAAAAGTCGGCGATATGGCTGAGGTTCGCGTTGCGGCGTTTCCAACCAAAGTTTGGCAGGGAAGCGTGGACACGATTTATCCGATGCTAGACGGTGATAGCAGAACCTTACGTCTGCGTTTGCGTATTGCAAACGACGATGAGTTACTGCGTCCTAATATGTTTGCCAAGGTAACGATGCATGTTAGGGATGATGACATGAGCTTTCTGGTACCAAACAATGCCGTAATCAGAACGGGGAAAAATAACCGTGTGGTCATGGCGCTTGGCGAAGGACGCTTTAAGTCGGTTGCGGTGGAACTTGGACAAAGCAATGGTGAACAGGTACAGGTTATCTCAGGGCTTGCCATGGATGATGAGGTTGTCACTTCAGCGCAGTTTCTTATCGATTCAGAGTCGAATATCAACTCTGATCTCAAGCGTTATCAAGGTAATGACGAAGAGCAAGCGCAAGCACTGCGTGTATGGGCGGATGCGACAATTAATCGCGTAATGGCTGGTCATGAAATGCTTAATGTGACTCATGGTGCCATCGCCCAATGGAATTGGCCGGAGATGACCATGAATTTTTATATTGACGAGTCGCTAAATATCGATGACTTTAGCGCCGGTCAAAAGCTGCAAATCGAAATTATGGAAGATGATGAAGGCGATTACATCATTACCGATGTGAAAGCGATGGCCATGGAGCACCATCACCATGATTAATTCAGTGATTAAATGGTCGGTGGAAAACCGTATCATGGTGCTGCTGGCAACGCTGTTGCTGGTGGGCGCTGGTTTATACAGCGTACAAAAAACGCCGGTGGATGCCATACCTGACTTGTCAGATGTTCAAGTCATTATAAAAACCAGTTATGCGGGACAAGCGCCACAGGTAGTAGAGGATCAAGTTACTTATCCGTTGACCACGGCGATGCTGTCAGTGCCGGGAGCGCAAACTGTGCGTGGTTTTTCGTTTTTCGGTGACTCTTATGTCTATGTGATTTTCGATGAAGGCACCGATATGTATTGGGCGCGTTCGCGAGTATTGGAGTATTTGTCTCAGGTTGCATCGCAACTACCAGCGGGAGCCAAACCACAGCTGGGGCCCGATGCGACAGGCGTGGGCTGGGTTTATCTTTACGCCTTAATTGATAAAAGCGGTCAACACGATCTCGGTGAGCTTAGAGCAATTCAAGACTTCTTCTTGAAATACGAACTGCAAACTGTGGCTGGCGTGTCGGAAGTGGCTGCGCTAGGCGGCATGGTTAAGCAATATCAGGTACAAATCGATCCCGCGAAGTTACGCGCCTTTAATATTCCGCTATCACTAGTGGCAACAGCGATTCGACAAGGTAATCAAGAGGTTGGCGCATCGGTCATTGAGATGGCGGAAGCCGAATATATGCTGCGTGCGACGGGATATCTGAAGAGTATCGAAGATATTAAACAGATCCCACTAGGCCTTAATAGCCAAGGAACGCCACTGCTTATTCGCGATGTCGCCAATGTAGTGGAAGGGCCGCAAATGCGCCGTGGTATTGCTGAGCTAAATGGTGAAGGCGAAGCAGTCGGTGGTATTGTGGTGATGCGTTACGGTGAGAATGCTCAGCAGACTATTTCCGGTGTCAAAGAGAAGCTAGAGCAGCTTAAGAAAGGCCTGCCGCAAGGCGTAGAAATCGTGCCTGTGTATGATCGCAGCGCGCTTATCGAAAAAGCCGTCGATAATCTATGGATCAAGCTGTTGGAAGAGTTTGGTGTCGTTGCCTTGGTGTGTGTGATTTTCTTATTTCACGTACGCTCGTCGTTGGTGGCTATCGTCAGTCTTCCCGTTGGGATCTTAGCGGCGTTTGTAGTGATGCATTTGCAAGGACTAAATGCCAATATCATGTCGCTTGGCGGTATTGCTATCGCTATTGGCGCGATGATTGACGGCGCTATCGTGATGATCGAAAACATGCATAAGCACATGGAGCAAACGCCATTAACCAAAGAAAATCGCTGGCAATTGGTGACTAAGTCAGCCACCGAAGTGGGGCCCGCGCTATTCTTTAGTTTGATGATTATTACCGTGAGTTTCTTGCCGGTGTTTACGCTTGAAGCACAAGAAGGACGTATGTTTGCGCCATTGGCGTTCACTAAAACTTATGCGATGGCAGCTGCGGCAGCGTTAGCGGTAACGCTAGTGCCTGTGTTAATGGGCTATTTTATTCGAGGTAAGGTGATAAGCGAGCATAAAAATCCAGTTAATCGCGTGCTAACCAAGGCCTACATTCCATTACTCGAAGGTGCCCTGAAATTCCCTAAAACGACTTTGATTACAGCCGTAGCTATTCTGGCTGCTGGCCTATGGCCGGTAAACAAGATTGGCAGCGAGTTTATGCCGCCACTGGATGAGGGGGATATTATGTATATGCCTACGACGTATCCAGGCTTGTCTATTGGTAAGGCGCGCGAGTTATTACAGCAAACTGATAAGCTTATTATGACATTGCCTGAGGTGAAGTCGGTATTCGGTAAGATTGGCCGCGCGGATACGGCAACGGATCCTGCGCCGCTTACTATGATCGAGTCTTTTATTCAGCTTAAACCCCGCAGTGAGTGGCGTGAGGGCATGACTAGCGAAGAAATTCGCCGTCAGCTAGACAAATTGGTGAAGTTACCTGGGGTAACTAACGCGTGGGTGATGCCGATTAAAACACGTATCGATATGTTAGCCACGGGTATTAAAACGCCGGTTGGTATTAAGATCGCAGGACCTGCATTGGGACGAATTGAACAAATAGGTACACAGCTTGAGCAGATCTTAAGTCAGCTCGATGGTACGGCTTCGGTATACGCCGAACGTGTGGCAGGTGGACGTTATTTTAAAATCGATATCGATCGTGTCGCAGCAGCGCGTTATGGCCTAAATATCGGTGATGTTCAGGCCGTAATAGCAACAGCCATCGGCGGTCAGAACGTGACGCAAACGCTAGAGGGGCTAGAGCGTTTTAATGTGAATCTGCGTTATCAGCAAGATTATCGCAATTCACCTGAGGCGCTGCGTCTGATGCCAATTGTCACTAAGCGCGGGCAATACATTAGTCTTGGCGATGTTGCCAATATTAGAGTGGAAGATGGCCCTGCGGGGATCAAGAGTGAAAATGCGCGCCTTAACGGTTGGGTTTATGTGGATATTAGCAATATCGATGTCGGAACTTATGTAGAGCAAGCGCGTGAATTGGTTGCCAGCGAGCTTGTGCTACCTGCGGGTTATTCTATTCGTTGGGCGGGGCAGTTTCAGTATATGGAGCGGGCGAAAGATAAGCTAGCCTATGTGGTGCCGCTAACTTTGGCGCTTATCGTATTACTGCTTTATCTCAACTTTAAGAACCTAACTATGGTGGCGATGATCATGGGCACCTTGCCGCTAAGTTTAGTGGGTAGTGTGTGGCTAATTTATCTGCAAAATTTCAACTTCTCAGTCGCCGTTGGAGTGGGCTTTATTGCCTTAGCTGGGGTGGCTGTTGAAATTGGCGTGATAATGCTGGTATATCTCAACCAAGCCTATGACGACTTGCTCAAAACGCATAGCTCGCCATCACTGATTCAGCTTCAGCAAGCAGTTGTCAAAGGCGCTGGCTTACGCATTCGCCCCGTGATGATGACGGCGCTGTCGATTATTCTTGGCTTGCTGCCAGTGCTTTATGGTACGGGAACAGGATCCGAAGTGATGAGCCGTATCGCCGCCCCTATGGTTGGCGGCATGGTTAGTGCGATGGTGTTAACGCTATTCGTATTGCCTGTGGTGTATTTGTTGTGGCGAAAACGCGCTGTAGCGAAATCTTAAGAGTAAGTGGCGCTCATTAAGGCGAGCGCCATTTTTATTAGCTCATTACATCGATTGTTTTAATAACTGAGCCAAACGCTGGCCTGCTAATATCATGCGCTGATTAATAACAGGTGCAAATTGTGCTTGATAGTCAGCCGGTAGCGTGACTTTGTTATCACGTGGGCTGCGGCAGCTGCCATCTTGTTTTACACAGTATTTAAAGTCCGCTGAAGTCACGATTTGATAAGATTCGTCTGCCCATTGCCATACGTGCTCTGGACGCCACTGCGTAGTCGTTACTGATTTATTACTACTTAAATGGCTAATCCATTGCTCAAAGCTGCGAGCTTGGCGACTCAGTACGCAGTCATCCCAATACCAGTGCAGTGTTTCACAGCGCACATTACTGCGTTTTGTAATCTTGATTTTGTTACCACCCCAATCATTGGCGTAACTAACGTGCAGCGGCTGATGGATGTCGCCTAGCCAATGGCCTAAGAACATCAATGCTTGCAGTTTTTGCCAAGGATCTTGTGCGGTTGAAACTTGTTGTTGGTGAATGTTAACGGCTTGACCGATGCAGTCCTTTTTACAGGCGTTCGTTGTAATGTTCTGTGCGGTGCGCGGCACGTTCATAAAATGCCATTTTTCGAATTGCTTGTAATCGGCTTGCTTCTTAATGGCATCTGCCCAGACACAGCTTTTGGCGAACGTGATAGCAGCATCGTCATCTTGATTCATATAGCGATTGAGTTTGATGCGGTGCGCTTTAGGCATGGCAGTTAGCAATTGGCTGATTTGCTGTTGTTGGTTTTGTGGTAATTCGTTATAGGCCAAATCACAGACCACCTGATGACCAAGTTGACCTAGTGCAAAGCTGCTTAAGCTAATGAAGCTCAGGAATATGAATATAAGAAGTTTGTTAATTGCGTTCATAATAGTTAATGGCTGTTGTTATTAGCATTGGGAGGAATTTGGCGCACAATGTAGCTTAGCGATCACAATAAAACAACCTCCTGCCAATTTTGCGGATTTTGCATATTCAGTGATATTTAGTTTGTTAGACTCCGCCAACTATAAAATTAATAAAACTGTAATAGTTCATCGGAAAGAGCCATGTTTAAGTCTTTGATTAAACGTTTATTACCTAAAGATAATGTGAGTAAAGGGAGTGCTAGCAATGCGCAAAGCGCCGCGTCGGTGACGTGGGAGCAAAAAATGCGTGGTCTCGATTTAAGTCAATATTTTCAAGATGATTTGTCGACGCCTGAACAACATTATCGCGATGAATTCTATGACGTGCTGTTTGGTAAGGTGCGCCAGAATAATCAACAAGATGAACTGTCATTGCAAATTGCGATTAAAGTCGAGCAAGTTTTAAAAAAGCCTGAGCTAATTCTTGATTCACTGCCAGTATTGCCAGCGTCACTAAGTACTATCGTTGCACATCTAGGTAAGAATGAGTTTAACGCCGACGTGGTGGTTGAACTATTGAAGAATGAGCCGATGATCGCCGCTAAGGTAATTAAATTAGCGAATTCATCCTATTACAATCGTTCAAACAAGGAAGTGACGGATATTAAGTCAGCCTTTATGCAGCTTGGCTCTTATGGTCTATCTAAGGGAGTTATCGATGGCTTTATGAGCCAACTGGTACCGCAAACCGATCTCTATTTTCAGCATTATGGTCAGCAAATTTGGCAACACAGCTTAACCTCTGGCGCTGTGGCGCGAGAGCTGATAAATCACTCTCATTGTAGTGAGCAATCGCAACAAGCTTATTTGATTGGCTTGATTAGTAACTTAGGCGACATTGTGATTTATCAAATGATGGTGGAGGCCTTTAAACATGCCCATCCAGATTGTTTACCTGATTCGCAGTTGTTTAGACAAATCCTCAGTCGTCATTCTAAGCGTATCACCTATGCCATTGCCAAACATTGGCAGCTTCCAGCTAGTATTTTACGCCCGCTAGAGTTGCAAACAAAATTGCGCAGCGCTGATAAGCTTCCTTTGGTAAGTAGCAAATATCCCGTCAGTTGTTTTATCTTTGAAGCGCGAATTATTAGTAAGCTGGCTTTGCGTCTTGAGGCAAAACTGGAAGATGCCGAAGAATTGAAAGCCAAAGCGCTAAGCTTGGTTAATTCGTCACAAGCGAAAGATTACATTCACGAAATGAGCGTTTGAGAGGGGAGTTGCTCAAACAGCGATTTATAATCACGGGAAAAACGACCAAACTCAACAAAACCCCAGTTTAAGGCGATTTGCGCGACAGTTGTTGTGCTCTTATCGGCATTTAGTAGGGCTTTGTGAGCGCCATTTAACCTAATCAAACGCAAGTATTGAACAGGTGTTACGCCGTACTTTTCCTTAAAACCATATTGCAATGACCGTTCACTGAGCTGAGCAATATCACACAATTGCGTGATATCTGGCAGCAAATGGGCATTTTCTCTAAGAAATTCAACGACGCGAGTTACGCCCTGCTGGCGTTTGTTGTGTCGAGTTAACGGTTCCGGAAGTGCGAGCGAGTCATTAACTATATCTATGGTTAATCGCAATAAGTGAGCGCACACCATTCGTTGAATATTATCGTCTGCTAACAAACTTGGCTGTACTAAAAGTTGCTGGGTTACTTCTAACACTTGCCGCGCGTATTGCCATTGTAATTGACTTGATGTTTGGGCCATTCTACTACTAATGACATTGCTATTTGGTTCTCTTCCAGTAAGTGAGTGATAACTTTTTATAAAGTGCTCTCGCAAAAATACAGTGGCAACATAGTCGAGTCGTTGCTGAGAGTGTACTTCCCATGTTCCGCCACTGGCTTGAAGAAATGGGTTGCCTTGCGCTTGCTGGCCACAAAATTGGTAATCACTTGAATGGGGCATAACCACTGCAAAAGGCAAAAAGCAATCTGCTGGTGTCGCTTCGATCCGAGTGCCTAGGTTGAAACTTTCTCGCAGAATTTGCGCTTGGTTGAGGGTGATTTCAGTGGCATTTGCCTTGAACTTACCACGTTGAAATTGGGTGTAATCACGATTTTTGTTGAGGTGGAACCGACCTAATGCCTCGATATTTTCAGTATCGATTTGTCGAATAGCTTGTATTGCGCTGGTGGTCATGAATGTTTTGCAGTCCTTTACTTGGCCGCTAAGTATATTATTTTTAGATTTATTGTATCTAATATTTTCATCAATAATTGTAAATATATGTTATGAAAGGCTAATCTAATGTTGAATCACAAAAAGACGTATAGACGTCTATTTAGTTGTTGACCAACAGCAGCAATGCCTTTAAAGTGCAGCAATTAATTGAGGTGCCTAAGACTCAGCGATACGGTGATTTTAAGTAATGTTGAGGGCTTAGGGTAAACGGGAAGTAAGGTGACATTCCTTCGCTGCCCCCGCAACGGTGATTTATTCAATGTGTTGAATAACAGTCCGATACCGGCCTTAGTCTATCTATCTATACTATTGCGGAGGGCGATAGAAAGAAATATCTGCGCGCTGGGCATTCGCCTTTTATTCGCTGCGCGTATCTTTCTTATGTCCTCTGTGTGCTGTTGAGGGCGTTATGTCGCTAAAATCTATTTCCATAACTAGTTGTGCTATTTTGACTTCCTCTTCGTTATGGGCGCAAGACATTGAGCGTATTGCTATTAGCGGCGAGCGGCTCAAACAAAGTGCTAACTATATCGTATTAAGTCGCGATGACTTTGTGGATAGTGCGCAAAACCTCAATGATATTCTCGATCAAATCAATGGTATTCAAGTTCGGCAAATTAGCGGTATTGGCAATCCAGCAGCCGTATCTATTCGCGGTTCATCCTCCAAGCAAGTGCAATTATATATTGATGGCCAATTGGTGAACGATGGCCAGTTTGGCGGTTTTGATTTAAACCAGCTTCCCGTCGAAAACATCCAATCAATTGAAGTGAGTAAAGAGCAGGCAATTGGCAGTGGGGCAACGCCAATAGGCGGTGTGATCCGCATTAATACTTACAATCCTGAGCGCAAGACATTGCGGTTGAGTGCGGGTATTGGTTCTTTTGGTTATCAGGAGCTGAATGCCCTTAAAAATATTCGCGCTGGTAGTTTTCAAGGGGCGATTGGGCTCAATCACGTCACAAGTGACAATGATTATGATTATTTAGTGCCGCAACCAATTGCTAACCCGACCGAGCCAACGGTTGAGCCACTACGCAATAATGGATTTGAAAAGACGACGTTTTCGGCCAATGCGTTGTGGATTGGCGATTTAAATCAGCTGCGTCTTAACGGTCAATTCAGCAATCAAGATAAAGCATTGCCTCACTATCAAATTAATGTGCCTAACAACAATTCGTCAATCGATTTAGAGCAATCGAGGTTGGCACTTACTTACTTATATAATCCAGTAAATTCGAGGTTGTCGCAACTTGAAGTGGAAGGTTACTTCGATAAACGCGATGAGCATTATATCGATAATGTACCGCAACTCGCGCGTCGCGATGGCTTTTATGACAGCGAGAAAGCCAGTCTGTCAGTCAAACCAACGTGGCAATTAGAGCAGTGGACGTTAACGCCATTTATCGATATTAATCGTCAAGCCTTTGCATCAAAAACACAGGTTAACGGCGAGACCATTAACTGTAATGGCATTAGCGCTTGTGACGTTAAGGCGACAGTTGAGCAATGGCTTGTTGGTGGTCGCGGTGACTGGAAAAGTAACAAGCAGCCGTTGTCAGCTCATGTGTTGATAAGTCAGTTACGTGAAGAGAGTCGTAATAGAGCGCTCAATAGTGATGGCGCAGTTAAACAAAACGATAGTGATTTTGTTTCTGGTGAGCTTGCAGTGCAGTATAGCTGGCGCAGTATCGATTGGGGCGCATCACTTAGTCGCGGTGTCCGTATGCCGACAATGTTTGAGCGTTTTGGTGACCGCGGATTATTTAAAGGAAATGACAGCCTTAAGCCTGAGCAATCTAATGCAGTTTCTCTGAGCGCTAATTATCAGGCGGCGCGTTTTTCTGTGAACTCCGCTGTGTATTTAAAGCAGGTATCAGACGCCATAGTCGCGACCTTTAATTCATCGGGTATTGGTAGTTATGGCAACGTTAATGACGCTGATATTTCAGGATTTGAATTACAAGCGGACTATCAAATTTCCGATGCGATTACGTTACAAGGGCAGGCTAATTTTATCGACAGCAACAGCGTGTCTGAGTTTGTCGCTTTCAATAACAAAAAGCTGCCGGGCATTTATCATCGCGAATACAGCGTCAAATTAAGCGCGGATTTAACGCAGCATTGGTCACTTGATGCGTCGAGCCAATATAGCGAAGGACTGTATTTTAATTTAGCCAACAAGGTTGAGCAGCAAGCACAGGGTAATGGCAATCCGAGTGATCGCTGGCTTAGTGACGTTAACCTGCGTTGGCAGCAACAATCATTTTCCGTGAATATCGGGGTTAATAACCTGTTTGATGAAACCTATCGCGATCTCGCAAACCGTCCTGCACAGGGGCGCAATCTATTTATTAAGTTTTCTTTTGAGGAGTAATTACCATGAGTTATTTTAAATCGGGTGCTAGCGCTAAGCGCACTGCGTTATCGTTAGCCCTTGCGGCCAGTGTTAGTTTATTAGCGGGTTGTGGCGGCAGTAGCGATACTAAAAAAGATATCGTGCCTGTTGTACCAAAGAAAGCCGTAGTACAAACAATTGCGCCTGATTACTCTAGCTCAGAAGTGGCTTATTTAGATCTCAACGATCAATCAGTTGCGGGCGATTACTACGTAAAGGATAAATCAGATTACACCTTAACAAGCTACGGTAAAGACGTGTACCACATTGGCCGTTTCTTTATTGATACCGTTGAAAAGTACAACAGCGATGCACCAGATGCGCAGATTTACTCATACGGCACCAAGGATGAGGGCGAAACTGCATCATCAAACCCGTACAATTTAGTATTTGCTAATGCCAATAAAGCGTATTTGATCCGCTACGGCTCATCAAAGGTATGGATCGTTAATCCAAACGCAACTGAAGCAGCTGACTTTAAAATTGGCGAATTGGATCTTGGTTCATACATTCCAGAAAATAACAGCACAACGCCTTCGCCATCTGCAGGTGTTGTCGTTGACGGTAAACTCTACATTACAATGCAGCGTTTATCTGACGCTTGGGCACCAAACACTGCTTATGTTGCGGTATTTGATGTAGCGACTGACACAGAAATTGAAACAAATCACACTGCTGATGATGGCGTTAAAGGCATTAAGTTAACTGGCCAAAACCCGCTTGAACACAACCTTAAAGCGGCCTTTGGTGATGTTTATGTCACATCGCGTAGCGTTTTCGGCAATACCGATTTAAGTTTGAGTATGATTGAGAAGATTGAAACGTCAGATTACTCAACGTCAACAGTATTAAGTGCGGCAGACATTGCTGATAACACCGATGCCTTTATTACGACTAGTGAAATTGTTTCAACCAGCAAGGGCTATTTTGTGGCGAGTAAAGCTGGTTTTAACGATGATGGAAAATGGGTAACAACCTCTGCTTTATACGAGTTCAACCCATCAACTGGTGCGATTGTCGCGAGCAATATTGCTGAGACTGGTAGCGAAGAAATTTCGTTTATTAGCGTTGATGATTCTAACTTCTTATGGGTAAGTACTATTAACCCATCAACGCCGGGTATTGATGTAATCAACACGGCGACTAACCAAAAAGAAGGCGACCGTCTACTGACTGAGCTTAATCCAGGTGTTATTCGCTTTTTAGACTAGTTGAAACTGTCGATGGGCAAGCCCGCTTGTAAACAAGCGGGCTTTTTGTTGCTTGTAAGAAAACTATTCTTTGAAGTAACCCGTTGTGATGAGTATCTAATTTACCTAGTTTGCTCGTTGTTTAGTCGTTTTTAGTATTGAATTATTCGAACGCCAAAATAGTAGAACTGATTAAAGGTAATTAGCTTAATTGTAGTAATAGATTTTGTAGGTAGAGTTTAATATCAAGCGTTTCTCTAGTGTAAATAGATAAGAGATATTGTTTATTGGACATTGAATTAAAGATAAAACAATGAGATAGTTTTTCCTGTCTGCTTGTAGCTTTTTCCTGCACTATGAAGTAATCAAACTAATATTGAATAAAGAATTCACATTCCTAAATGGGTTTTGCTGGTTAGAGGTTTAGAACTGAAAATGTTAGGTTTTTTTCTCTTTTTTTCTATGTTCTTCTTTTCCATAAGAGGCTATTTTTTGGCGAATAAGCTAAAAATAGAAATTGACTCTCAATTGCCAACAATAGATTTGTATTATTTGATAAATAATGAGTCCTTATCGTTCTGTAGAGTGAAAACGCAATTGCCTTTACAGAACGAGCGTCAGAAAAATTATTATTCTTCTTGTATTAGAAACACTCGAATGATGGTTTTGATTGTATTTTCGGGTGTTATATTAGGGTTCTTAGGTGTTTTAGAATAAAAATAAAGAATTGGTTGTATTCTTTTCATTCATAATCTATTCGTTGCTGTGTAACTAGTAGATGTGTGCGGCATTGTTTCTTAGTCGACGACGACCTTGATACCAAGCGCAACTATGAACATAAACAGCACTCGTTGAGTGAGTGCAATAAATTTCTCTTACTTCTTTTGCCACCTAAATCATTATATACGAATGAGATTTTCGTACTCGTCTAGCTCTCTATTTTTATTTAATCCATTGAAATATTCTTATTTTCAGGGGAATGCTAGCTAAAGCTAGCACAAGTATATATGGCATGAAAAAACGTATTGTCAAAACACGAACGTTCGTGCTATTTTTGTTGCGCAGTTAAATGACGACGATGAAATAACATGGTTGATAAAGGCAAAAAAACAAAGCAACAGATTTTAGAAACAGCGCTGCTGATGGCGACTGAGACTAGTCTCAATGATCTGACAATTGGTGGGCTTGCTGTGGCGACGGGGATGTCTAAGTCTGGACTCTTTGCGCATTTTAAATCGAAAGAGAATTTGCAGTTGGAAGTGTTGCGTCATGCGCATGGTTTGTTTCGAAAAACTATTATTGAGCCGACGATGACGATTGAAGATCCGCTAACACGGCTAATGAGCATGTGTGATTGTTGGCTTGATTGGTATGAGCGTCAGGCTAAGACCTGCATCTTTATTTCTGCGGCGGTAGAGTTTGACGATCAAGAGGGGGCAGTTCACGACAAAATTTGTCGTGATTTGGCACTTTGGCTCGATCATCTCAATTACACCGTTGAACAAGTGATTGCGGCTAAGCAGTTTAAAGAAGGCACTGATTCACAGCAATTTGTTTATGAGTTGTATTCATTGTATTTGGGGACGCAAAGCATGGTGTGGGTTGGCGTAGAAGACAATCAGCACAGCAGGTTTAAACGGGCACTTAGCGATCTTATTGCTCGCTATCGGAGTTAATAGAGGAGTTAGCATATGAGTAGTAAAATTTATTTTTCAGACAGTAAAAAACGCTCGATGGGTTTTCATGTAATTCGCGCTATTTCTAGTGTTTTAAACAAGGCTGCCCCGAAATTTGCGTTAAAACAGGCGGAGAAGATTCTGTTAACGCCTGCAAAAGGCCGTAAACAAGCGGCGATGCCTGAAGGGATGAAAGTAGAACAAGTCAGTGGCGTCGCTGGTCAACTGCAGCAATATAGTCTTGGTCAAGGTGATATTGTGATTTTAACCCATGGCTGGTCAGGGAGTGCGAGTCAGTTTTTCCCGCTAATGGAAAAGATTGCGCAAGCGGGTTATCAAGCCATCGCCTTTGATCATTATGGACACGGAAAAAGTAGCGGTAAGATTGCAAACTTACCATTGTTTATTAAAGGCGTGCGAGATGTTGTCGCGCTGCACGGCAAAGAAAATATCCGCTGTATCGTTAGTCATTCAATGGGCACCGTATCGGCGTTAAATCTACCAAAAGACATTCCACAAGTATTAATCGCCCCTATCTTTGGGTTCTATGATTCATTGCGTAAAAGTGTGTTTGACAGCGGTATTTCACCTAAATTGTTTGAACGCCTGCTCGCACATATTGAAGGGAGTCACCAAATCATGTTCAAGGATGCGGTGTCTGAACAGCACATAGGTTTGGTTGAGCAACCGCTACACATTATTCATGATGAAGAGGATCGATTTGCTCCTTTTGCTGGCAGTGCATCGATGAATAAGCAGCACGAGCACATCAGACTTTATCCTACGCAAGGTCATGGTCACGGACGCGTAATTAATAGCGAGCAAACGTGGCAAGTGGTGGAAGCTTTATTAAAAGAAAGTGCCTAGCTAGATATAAAAAACGCTGCTAGGTGATAGTGCTAGCAGCGTAAAGATTATTTAACCTAAGCTTGGTTAAATAACAGAGAGATAAGCATATTTTAACCCAAGCGACTTCAAGGCGCTGGTCTCGGAGCTTGGGGACAATTAACGCTGGCGCGCTTTTAGTCGTGGATTTTCTTTACAAATAACATAAAGCTTGCCGCGACGTTTAACGATTTGACACTTCGGGTGACGGCTTTTGGCCGACTTTAGTGATGACAATACTTTCATTGTTCAACCTATTTTCCTTTCTTAGAGAACATTTTGCCAAAGCGTAGGCTAAAGCTTGCAGCTCGACCTTCGGTATTGGTTTGTTTTTGCTGACCTGTATAGAACGGATGCGATTCGCTTGATACGTCTAAGGTGACATACGGATAAGTATTGCCATCTTCTTCCCAAACTTTTTCTTTATCAGTTTTAATAGTCGAACCTACTAAGAAGTAAGCATCAACAGATACATCGTGAAATAACACCTTGCGATATTCTGGGTGGATATTGGGTCTCATAATTTACCTACAATAATTCAAACATAACTCGAAATTTTCGTTATGTTATAATGTAACTAAATTGTGGTCAATAACTAAATGATATTAATTATCATTTGTAAATTTTAAATGTTCCCTCAGCTCGTGTATGAGTTTTTGGTCGGCCAATAAATTATGCATGGGTTCGAATAGCGGCTTTGGTAGTTGTGATAATTCAAACCATTGCCAGCCTTTGCACTTGTTTGGCTCCATAATTTGCGGGTGATTGTTATCACTTTTCGCTATCACATAAAGGGTGATGTAGTGTTTATTTTCGTCACTGAAAATATCATTGGTAAAGCCGAGTTGTTCAATGCTGTGAATGTTAAGGCCCGTTTCCTCAAACACTTCTCGCTTAGCACATTGCTCGACTGACTCGAAAAACTCGAGGTGGCCACCGGGCGTTGCCCAAGTGTTGGCACCGTGGGAACCAATGCGCTCGCCGAGTAAGATTTTTCCCTGATGAATAATGATGGCGGCAACGCCGACACGAACATTAGCAGTCATGTAATTTGTCCTTAAAAGACGATTGTAGTGATTGATATTGAGCGATGATATCGCTATAACGCCTATCGGTTGGCGCAGCATTTAGTTGAGTGCGTTGGAGGTGCGCCAATACCTTGGTGAGATAGGCTTGGTTGATGTGTTGTTGTATTTCACATTCGCTATGCCACATCTCATCACCAATGACTGAGATAGGCCCAATGTCTCGTGATGAAAAAGTAGATTGAAGTGAATTAGTCACCAAGATTACTTCGTAGAAACGCTTATTTTCAGTAATTACTTGCTCAGATTTTAACGACAAACCAAGTTTGCTAAGGGTTTGCCGTAAAAGGTGACAATCGTTAACAGGGCATAGTAGTAAATCTAATTTCTGCTGCGTATTATTTTGCATTATATTAGTGACGAACTCGGCCGTTAACACACCACCAACCCCTGCGATGACAACGAGTTGTTGCTCTTCACATTTTTCTAAAATCAGCTGATTGAGATCCTGACAGTGCACTTGCCAGTTAAACTGCTGCTGCGGATAAAAGCGAGTTAGCTTGCTTTCAATACTAGTCATTAGCTGCGGCACAATATCGACAAAGTGGATTTTTGGAGCAACCTCGTAGTCACTAAATTTAGTCAATAAACTCATGCCAAGATGGCCGTGATCGCAGCAGCAATCCCAAATAGCGTTGTATTGGTTTTTGGCTAGTGATTCGAGGGTTTGAAGTCGATGGCTAAGTTTGAACACAACGGCGGTATTTGCGAATGAAGATGGCCGCCATTGTACGTGGTGATGGTGGAGAAGTTAAATTGAATTTGTGACCGATGAAGGTGAAAGGCGCTGTAATTTGGTAGATAGAATTTCTGGATGCTTTTCAATTAAGGCGTTAATTTGTTGCTTAATAACCGATACTTTTAATTCTTTAATAATACATCCTGCAACCATAGCTAATGACCAACCAACGCATAACATCGCAAATGGAAAGTTATTTTGCGTCATGAAATTTCCGCTTATGAAGGACATTATGATGATTGCGATAAAATCACCAAATTGATTATAGGAATAGGTTAAGCGATTGCTTGCTAAGTCCTTTCTTATGACTAGTTTAGAAATAAATAGAGAGAACTTTACCTCAACAGTATTGTTTTTAAGTTGCGTGTTCTCACCTTGTTGTTCGAGATGGTCAGCGATTGCTTTCATCATTAATGCTCCTTGCGAAATTAAAGCTTCTTGAAAAAGTAAGCATAGAGTATTTATGATAATTTTCAAGTTGTTACCTAGCTTTTTCTATAAACTCACACACCTCTTTCATCGGCGTGAGTACCCGTGTTGTTGGGCGGTGAAGCACCTTAGCATCAGGATGATAGATGTGGTCATTCTTTACAGCGGGTAATAATTGCCAATGTTGCCAGTCGTAGAGCTCATGGCCGCGGGTGTTTTTATCTTCTGGTACTAAAATAACCTCTGCACCTGTCAGTAACACGTTCTCAGTACTGACCTTCGGATACGGGCTATCAGCGTTCTTAAACACGTTAATACCGCCACAACGTGAAATAAATTGGCTGATCCAGCTATCGCCGCTAATGGTCATCAGTGGTTTTGACCACAATTGATAAAACACTTTAACGGGCTTGCGCCATTGGTATTGGGCGGTGATTTTTGCTAAATCTTGCTCGAACCTGTTGGCGACTTGCTCCGCCTGAGTTTGATTGCCTGTGGCTTTACCTAGGCTGCGAATATCACTAGCGATTTCATCTAGCGTTGTGGGATCGGACGCTAATACCTTAAAGCCAAGTTTTTTAATTTGCTCGATTTGATTAAATTTATTGCCGCTCGGCCAAGTCACTACCAGATCGGGCTTTAAGCTAATGAGCTTTTCTAAGGTAATGCCGCGATAATCACCAATCACTTCAATTGCTTTGGCGGCTTCTGGGTAGTCGGCATGGGAAATAGTGGCTACGATTTTATCACCAGCGCCAATCGCATAAAGCATTTCAACGGCGTGCGGCGATAAGGCAATAATGCGCTGTGGATAGTTATCGTTAGCTACTGCCCAGCTTGTGGTCCCGGCAAATAAGCTGGCGATAAGCCATAGTTGTTTTAATCTAGTAATCAAAACCAATCCTCGCTTTAACGCCGTTATCAAAAGCGTGTCTTGTAGGTTTTACTTCACTGATTGTGTCTGCAATGTCAAGCAGTGCTCTGTGACAAGCGCGGCCTGTGATAATGACGTGTTGCATCGGTGGACGATTTTTAATGGCTGCTACCACTTCTTCAACATCAATATAGTGATAGCTCACCATATAGGTTAGCTCGTCGAGTAATACTAAATCTAACGATTCGTCGGCGAGCATAGCTTTAGCATCTTGCCATGCTGCTTGTGCCGCTTGGGTATCGAGTTCGCGATCTTGGGTATTCCAAGTAAAGCCTGTGCCCATGACACAAAATTTAACGCCGAGTTTTTCTAATACATTGCGTTCACCACAAGGCCATTGACCTTTAATGAACTGGACTACAGCGGCTTTTTGACCGTGGCCAACGTTGCGTAAAACTGTGCCGAAACCAGCGGTACTTTTGCCTTTACCGTTACCGGTAATGACCATAAATACTCCTTGCTCTTTGGTGGCTTTGGCCACTTTAGCGTCAATGCTTTCTTTGAGTTTTTGTTGGCGCTGTTGGTGTTTTTCTTTTTTAATCTGTTCTTTATCACTCATGTGATTTTCCTCTAACTGTAATACGCCAAAAGCGTTAAATAGATAACCAATTCGCTGATTTGTTGTGCTTGTCCAAGTAGATCGCCGGTATAACCGCCTAATTGTTTGTTGTACCAAAGCACAATAAGTTGGCGACAAAGGATTAAGGTCGCTACTAACATCAGGGAAAGCTGCCATGGCAGCAGGGCTAGTGGCAAAAGTCCACTTAACAATAACACGATGATTTCGGTGGCACTTTGTGACTCGGTCATCGGTTTTACTTTGCTTGAATCTATATCACGGACATAGGTTTGATCAAAGATCAGGCTCACCGCGGTGACTCGGCTTAAACAATGACCCACCAGTAAAGCGACGATAATTAAATTGAGGTTGAGCCAATCTAGGTTGTATTGGGTTAGGCTGACCAATAATTGAAACTTGAGTAATACCGCTAAGATAAGTGCCAGTGCGCCATACGTACCCAAGCGGGAGTCTTTCATAATAGTGAGCTTTTGCTCAAGGCTCCAGCCACCGCCAAAACCGTCCCACGTATCAGCAAGGCCATCTTCGTGAAAACCGCCTGTGACTAATACGCTGGCGATCATCGATAAGATCACGCTAATCGCTAATGGCCATAATTGGCTGGTGAGATACCATGTCAGCGCTGCAATCGCGCCAACTAATAACCCTACCAGCCCGTAATAACGACTGGCTTGATTGAGCCATGCTTGCTGAAAATTAGGAATTTCTTTAACCGGAATACGGGTAAAAAATCCCAAAGCGATGCACCATAAACGCCATTGGTGTTTAATCGGATTCGTCGATTGCTGCTCGGCACTCATAGCGGTTATTATTCCGGTTGAACGACGCTAATACTGGCTTGTTCGAAACTGGCCATATGGTTGTAAAATGCCAATGCACTGCGCAAAATTGGCAGTGCCAATGGGCAGCCGCTGCCTTCACCGAGGCGCAAGTTAAGATCTAACACAGGCTCGGCATCGAGCTCTTTGAGCATTAAGGTGTGGCCAAGTTCATAAGAGCAGTGGCTAAAGATCATGTAATCCCGCACATGCTCAGACATTTGACTGGCAACCAATGCTGCAGCAGTAGAAATAAAGCCGTCGACAATAATGACCTTGCCCGCTTCCGCAATGGCTAACATTGCTCCTACCATTTGCGCGATTTCAAAACCACCAACCTGTGTTAGCACTGAAAAGGCATCGTCTAAATTATTGCGATGAAGGCTGGCGGCTTTCATGATAATTTGTTTTTTAAGGGCGATGGTTTGCTTGTCGACACCGGTGCCTTGACCGACGCAATAGTCGATTTCTTGCTTGGTAATAAAATGCATAATCGCCGCCGCGGAGGTGGTGTTGCCAATGCCCATTTCACCAATTCCAATGACGTTGGCACCTGTTGCTAGCGCTTTTACTGCCGCTTGTTTACCAAAATCGATAGCTTGCTGTGCTTGATCATCTGTCATCGCGGGCGCGGTATTAAAGGCTTTGGTCGTGCTATCGATACGTTGTTTGATAAGCATTGGGTGATCAGGTTGCTCGACAACTGTGCCGCAATCGACCACGAACAATTGCATATCGTTTTGGCTACAAAACGCATTAATAGCCGCGCCGCCATGACAAAAGTTAGCCACCATTTGTCCCGTCACTTCGGGGCCAGCAATGGAAATACCTAATTTACTTACGCCGTGATCGCCTGCAAATACCAATTGTGTTGGTTTTTCAATTTGCGGGTTGTCCGCGTCAAGTATAAGTGCCAGTTGTATTGCAAGTGATTCAAGCTGCCCTAAAGAGCCTAAGGGCTTGGTTTTATTGTTAATACGCGCCTCGATAAGCGGTTGTTTTGCTTTGTTGAGCGGGGCGATAAAGTCCATAGCTGTTCTCACTGGTTTTTTAATTAGTATTGACGGCGTTGTTTAAGAATAAACAGAAAAAAGATACTACCGATGGCGCTGGTAATAATTCCCAATGGCACTTCTTGATTGGGAATCAGCGTACGTGCTGCCAAGTCCACCAAAATCATAAAGGTTGCGCCGAGTAAGGCAATAATAAAGTAATTGTTTAACATGCGTTGGCCCAAGGTTAGGCGCACGACATGAGGGATCAGTAATCCAACAAAAGCAATGCCACCGGCATTGGCGACGATAACCGCACAGATAAGCGAACTTAGCACTAGCATTAATAATCGGACTTTCGATACGGAAACGCCCAAGGTTGTGGCATTTTCATCACCGCCAGAGATGGCAAGTACTTGGCGAGAATAGGCGAAAAATACAATGATGCTGAGGCTAATAACTAGCGTTGGCCACAATAATTGATCCCATTGTGCTTGGGAAAAACTGCCAAGTGTCCAAAATAAAATGGAGGCGGCGGCCTGCGGATCGCTTTGATATAAAATAGCGCTGGTGGCGGCACTAAACATAAATGAGCTGGCTACACCGGCAAGTAGCATACGCTCGATTTGCTGATAACTGCTGCGTCCTGCAATAAATAACACCATGGCCACCGACAGTAAACCACCGACAAAGGCGCCAATTGGTAACCATAAAATGGCGAGATTGGTTAGGGTGGTTAACACGATAACGGCACCGAAGGACGCGCCCGCTGAAATACCAAATAAAAATGGATCCGCCAGCGGATTGCGGGTTACTTGTTGTAAAGTGGCACCTGCAATGGCAAGTCCAGCACCTGATAACAGCGCCAATAAAATACGTGGTAATCGCAGCTCGGTAACGATTTGCGTAATAATTGGGTCAATTGGACCGTTGGCCAATGCAGGAATCAGTGAGCCGATTACATCGTGAAAGTCAATGGCGATCGCCCCTTGGCTTAAGGCTGCGACAATCGATAATGCGCAGCTGATAAACAGCAACATAGTGATGGAGAGCGTTTTAGTCATTACTTGCGCTCCCTCTTTTTTCATTCACTTTCTTTTCACCAGCTTTTCTTTCACTAACTTTCTGTTCACTAAAAAGCAGATGAGGGCGCTGGTGGCGAGGGTGAGAAATAACATCGACTTCCACTTGATAAACATCGCTGATTATCTGCGGTGTTAACACGACTTCGGGTGTACCTTTAGCGATAATTTTGCCATTGTCGATCAAAATGATTTCATCGCAGTGGGCGCTTGCCATGTTGAGATCGTGCAGTGAAACCAAAACTGTGCAGCCAAGTTGTTTTACTCGTTTGAGTAAATCGATTTGATAGTGAATATCCAGATGATTAGTGGGCTCGTCCATCACCAATAAACGGTTGTGCAAGTCACCTTGATAATCGAGTTGCACCATGGCTCTGGCAATAAGCACACGCTGTTGCTCGCCGCCCGATAGGGTGTCGAAATTATTGGTTGTTAAATGCTGTAAATCGAGCTGCTCGATTGCCAAATTGATTTGCTGTTTGTCTTGTGCGCTGGTTTGTTCAAACAATTTTTTGTGAGGAATTAACCCCATCGCAATAACATCGCGTACTTGATAGGGCAATGGGGTGTTTGATTGACTCACTACCGCAATTTGCTTGGCAACGTCGATGGATGATTGTCGCCAAATATCCTCACCATTAATATGAACTTGTCCGGATGTGGGCTTTAATACCCGATAAATACTGCGTAAAAGACTCGTTTTGCCGCTGCCATTAACACCAATAACACCAACAAAGTTACCCTTGTCGATAGTTAAACTTACTTTATCGAGAATGGTTTTGTGGTCGATGTGCCAGCACAGCTGCTTGATGTCGATAATGGATGGCATGTAAAAATAGCGCGCAAGCAATAGCTGCTCAATGTTAATTGGCAGGGGATCGCTTACCCAAGTACTCCGCTTGTTTAAGATTCAATTTGGATTGTGTATGGCGCATTAGTATCTGGCTTAGTTAGCTTTACTAACTTCACAGTTGCGGGTACAGCTGAAGATTTTCACTTCATTCCCAATGACATACCAATTGTATTAACTCTTTAATCATTTTTCACGGACTAAATGGATGATAACTGCGTTATTTATTTCATTAATAGAAGAACTATTTATCAAAATAAATGCCTTGTTCTAATCCATTTATCCACGTTACAAAATTGATCACTTAATTAACACAATTGGTATTGTGCCGTCATTATCGGTGTTTTTGACGCTGATGCAAAGGGCAATTAAGGCCACAAAAGCATAGGGTAGACATTTTTATCCTCATCGACGGTAATTTGAATCTCTACTACCGCCGCATAATCGATTTTTAGCGCCGTAATATGGCTATTATTAGTTGGCCCCAAATTAAGCACTTTAGCAATGAGGTACCGAATAACGCCGCCGTGGCATACCACTAAAGAATTGTGCTGTTGATTGATTAGCTGTTGCCATGCGTTGTCGATGCGGTGTTGAAAAGCGTCGAGCTGCTCGCCATTGGGAATAGTCACTTCCCATGGTGTGCGCCAAAACTTATCCATCAACTCTGGCTGCTGACGATAAAGCTCGCCAAAAGGTTGTCCATCCCAATCGCCAAAATCTATTTCTGCAAATTCGGGATTAATAGTGAAGGGTAAATCACATTGCAGAGCATATTCCTGCGCCACCTTGGCGCAGCGAATTAATGGCGAGGAAATAACTTGCGAGAGGTTTTCGATATTCGCTAAAGCATCATGCATTTGCTGCTCGCCTAATTCAGACAGAGATACATCGGTTTTACCATTAAGATTATTGGGGGCAGTTGTTTCACCGTGGCGTAATAATGTAATGGTAAATTGATGCATCTATATTCCTACTAGCACTTTTGAAGCAATGATAATTCAATTGGTAATTTTATTACATAAATCACAGCTTTTTGCTGGAATCTTCGTTATAAAGTTACCATAATCATAATTATAAGCTCAGTCAAAAATCGTATCCTTGATATGATTGCAGGAGAATACAAGTCAATGAAAAATCGTCAAGCGCTATCTAGCTGGAAGTTTCTTACTCAACATGCCGTTGAGATGAAATCTAAACATCTCAATAATTTATTTGCCGCAGATAATCAGCGCTTTGATAAATTCTCAATCAAACTTCCAAACATGTTGTTTGATTATTCGAAAAACCTCGTTACCGACGAAACCATGGCTGGGCTGATTAATTTAGCCAAAGAATGTGAAGTTGAAAGCTGGCGCGAGCGTATGCTTAGCGGCGAGAAAATCAATCAAACCGAACAACGTGCGGTATTGCACACAGCACTTCGCGATCGCAGCGGTAAAGATTTAATCGTCGATGGCGAAAACGTTACCGAAACCATCAATGCCGAATTGGCAAAAATGGAAGAATTTGTGCGTAAAGTGCGTCAAGGCGAGTGGAAAGGTTACAGCGGTAAGCGCATTACCGATGTGGTAAATATTGGTGTCGGCGGTTCAAACCTAGGGCCGCAAATGGTGACTGAAGCACTTAAACATCACAACGATAGCACGGTAGATGTCCATTACATTTCAAATGTCGATGGCGCGCAAATTGCCGAAGTATTACGTCCACTGAATCCTGAAAACGTACTCTTTATTGTATCGAGTAAAACATTTACCACCACAGAGACCATTACTAACGCCAAAACGGCTCGCGCTTGGTTAACTTCATCTTCGTTTGATGACGAAGCAGTGAAGCATCACTTTGTGGCGGTAACATCGAATCTAGAAAACGCCACTAATTTCGGTATTCATCCCGATAACCTATTCTCGATGTGGGATTGGGTTGGTGGTCGTTTCTCACTATGGTCAGCGATTGGTTTACCGATTGCGTTGGATATGGGCTTTGAGAAATTTATGCAATTACTCGAAGGCGCCCATGAAATGGATCAGCATTTTATTGATACGCCACTAGAGCAAAACACGCCTGTTATTCTCGCCTTAATCAGCTTGTGGAATACCACCTTCCTCGGTTGCCAGTCACAAGCGATTTTACCTTATGATCAAACTCTGCACATGCTGGCGGCTTATTTGCAACAAGCAGAAATGGAGTCAAACGGTAAGTCGGTAAGTTGGACGGGGGAAGATATTGAATATCAAACCGTACCTTCAATTTGGGGCGGTGTCGGTATCAACGGTCAGCATGCGTTTTATCAGTATTTACACCAAAGCAAAAACGTTATTCCAGCAGACTTTATCGGTTCAATTGAAAGTACTACACCGGTGAAAGGACATCATGAAACATTAATGAGTAACTTCTTTGCACAAACAGAAGCATTAATGTGTGGTGTGAATGAGCAACAAGTTCGCGAAGATTTAAAAGCAAAAGGGCGTACTCAAGCCTATATCGATAAGCTTGCACCACATAAGGTGCATCAAGGTAACCGACCTACTAATACTATTTTGCTTGATCGTATCGACCCACAAAGCATGGGCGCATTGATTGCGCTGTATGAACACAAGATCTTCGTTCAAGGTATTATTTTACAGATTTGTTCGTTTGATCAGTGGGGCGTTGAATTAGGTAAAGGTTTAGCGGTGAAGATTCAAGATGAGCTAGCGCAAGATGGCACTGTTGGCGAGCACGACTCATCAACTACCAACCTGATTAACTATTACAAAGAGATGCGTTACGGCAAGTAGCGAGGAGAGCTGTTAAAATAAAAACGCCGCCCATTTCGTGTTGAAATGGGCGGCGTTTTTTATAGAAAATATTATTCTTCGATTGGCTGTTGTAAGGTTAGCATGGAGCATAAGGTGGCGTATTGCTGCTGATCGAGGGGGTCGAACTTAATGATTGAGTTACGCATTGTCGAGCTAACGATGGTACTTTCTATTTCGACTCGCTGCTCTTTATTATCGAATAAGCTGACGCGAACACGCCGATTCTTTATTTCGTTAAAGTCCGTATTAACCTTGATGCCCCCTAAATTGATTTCATATTCATCGCAAAACTCTGGTACACCTTGCTCTGTATAGATGATCGCTTCAATGTGATCCTCATTCTTAACAGCTACACGAACACCTTCACGACGACACTCTAATTCTGGCATAGTATTCTCCGATAGTTTGTTCAATGGTAAATTCCTTGTCTGATTGATTTGTTAATAGTAGACAAGATTTAAAAAAACAGCGGAGATATTGCGACATTTCGGTAATTTTTTGCGTTTTTTTTAGGCGACTTGGACGATTGAGTTCAAAGATTAACATCGCAGGCTGGTAACAATTTGGGGTAAGTGATAGATTGTGGAAAATTTGCGACCGTAAATCGCAGTATAATTATTAGAGTATAAAAAAGAATGAGTCTAACCACACGTCAAGCTAGCGCTACTCAAGATAGCCTACTGCGGGTATTTACTGTACCCGAAGATAAGGAATCGACGTTAAGTAGAATTGAGCAAGAGATCTCGGAAAACCTAGAGGGTTTTCTGCAATCTCATATCGTTGCGGTTGAAAAAGATTTGGCTGAAGTTGAAAAAGACTTTGCCGATGCATCAATCCCTAATGATCCTATTTTCGTTTCTCAGCAAGCAGACTTTTTATTAGAAAAATTGGTGGCTCATTCTGTTCATACGGCTTCGCCCAGTTTTGTTGGCCATATGACCTCGGCACTGCCTTATTTTATGCTGCCGTTGTCGAAGATTATGATTGCCCTTAATCAAAATCTTGTTAAAACCGAAACGTCAAAATCCTTTACTCCGCTTGAGCGCCAAGTCATCGGTATGCTGCATCGACTCGTTTATAATAGCGACGATGGTTTTTATGACACCTATATGCATGATCAAAACTATGCCTTAGGGGCGTTTTGTTCTGGCGGAACTGTAGCCAACATTACCGCTTTATGGGCTGCGCGTAACAATGCTTTTGCGCCAACAGAAAACTTTGCTGGCATCCAAAAAACAGGTTTATTAGGCGCACTATTACATTACGGTTATCGCGGCGCTGCGATTTTAGTCAGTGAACGCGGCCATTATTCATTAAAGAAAACAGCTGATGTTTTGGGACTTGGGATGGATAATATCGTTGCCGTACCGACCAATGACAATAATCAAATCTGTTTAACTTCGCTTAAAGAAAAGTGTCAGCAACTTACCGATAACAAGATAAAAATCTTGGCCTTAGTTGGCGTTGCTGGAACGACAGAAACAGGCACTGTTGATCCTCTCAATGAAATGGCGGATATTGCAGCGCAATACGACTGTCACTTCCACGTTGACGGCGCTTGGGGCGCACCAACGCTGTTCTCGAAGAAATACGCACCATTATTGTCCGGCATTGAACGAGCAGACTCTGTGACTATCGACGCCCATAAACAGCTTTATGTGCCTATGGGCGCTGGTATTGTTGTATTTAAGTCGCCAGATGTTCTCAGTGGCGTCGAACACCACGCAAACTACATTATTCGTAAGGGCTCGAAAGATTTAGGTAGTAAAACCCTTGAAGGCTCACGTCCTGGCATGGCAATGTTAGTGCATTCTGGGCTTAAGATCTTAGGTCGCAGCGGTTATGAATTGTTGATTGAAGAGGGAATTAACAAGACGCATCGCTTTGCCGATATGATTAAAGCTCACGGTGAGTTTGAGCTGTGTAATGAGCCAACATTAAATATTCTGACTTATCGCTATTGTCCGGCTTGGGTGCAAGAGCATTTGAAAACTTGCTCAGAAGAATCACGCGTAGCCATTAATGATTTGCTTAATCGCTTCACTAAATACCTGCAAAAAATTCAACGTGGGCACGGTAAGGCATTCGTTTCTCGTACTAAATTAACCCCGTCATATTATCAATATCAATCGATTATTGTATTTCGAGTGGTGTTAGCCAACCCGTTAACCAGCAATGAAATTCTAAGTGATATTTTATCGGAACAAGTAGTGTTGGCGAACAATGAAAACGAACATACCTTTATGGCGCAGTTGAGAGCACTAGTTGAAGGTGATAAGTAATTTATCGACATGAGAAAAGAGGTTGCCGCGGCAACCTCTTTTTTTATTTATTCGCCAATCCCATCCGTGATGGATCTATTGCTGAACTTGGTAGTTTTTGTTGTTGCGCGAGGTGATGCTGATAAATCACCGCGTACGCTAAAACGTTTTTAACGTAAGAGCGGGTTTCACGATAAGGAATGGTTTCTACCCACTGATCTTGCGCTAACTCCTCTTTTACCCAATGTTTCACGCGGTGTGGACCTGCGTTATACGCTGCCGCTGCTACCGCTAGATTATTGTCAAAGCGCGCTAGCATGGCGCTTAAATAGGCTGTGCCTAATTTGATATTGAGCTGTGGTTCATGCAACTGCTTGCGTGAGTAATAAAGCACACCGTCTTTCTTAGCTTGTAACTTAGCCGTGCCAGGTAGTAATTGCATTAAGCCACGAGCGCCCGCACTTGAAGTGGCGTCTTTTAAAAATGCACTTTCTTGGCGAGCGATGGCAAGTGGCCAGCTTAGCGTCATGTCTTGCTTTTTGGCCTGTGTTTGAAAGTCGCCTTTATGGGGCATAGGAAAACGCAAGTTAAGGTCATTTCGCTGCTCGGTCATCGTCAATGTAATGATGGCGCGGTTGTGCCATTGCCAATCATGAGCGATGTGAGCGGCGGCGATACGTTGTTCTTCGGAAAGTGGCTTAACGAGTTGATACCACTCTCGGCGTGCGGGTAAGTCATCACCTAATAAATAGAATTCTTTGGCGCGTTGTAAATAGTCGTTTTTATTTAAGTCGTCGATAATACGTTGATCTTTGTTGAGCGCTTGATGATTTAAACTGTAATTAATGCCAAGTTTGTCACTGGCGAGAAAACCGTAATAGCGACGTTTTTTGGCGATTTCTTGATAAAGCGCATTCGCACGCTGGGTATTGCCCATGTTTTCTAGGGATGAAGCGTACCAATATTGCCACTCTATTGGCGCATCTTTTTGACGATAGTGTTTGCTGTAAAGTGCCGCAATTAATGGCCATTGGCTGTCGCCGACAAGGTGCCGTAATATTTGCTCTTGTTTCGATGCATTGAGCAATGCCCAATCAATATGCGTTAAGGCCGTTTCTGCTGATTCTTTGTCTTTAAGCATGGCTCTTAGTGCGATGTTATTAATGAGCTGCGCACGTACTTTCTCAGTAAAGCCAATATGATTTTTTATCTTACCGATTAAGGTCATCGCTTTAGCAATATCGCGATAAGTCAGGCGCTCGATGGCGATTCTCATTGCGACATTGGCGAAATGACCGCGCTTTTTCCAATAGTGAGAATTAGAAACCATTTGCGGTTTGTTATAGAGCTTTTTCCAGTAAAGGTAAGTTTTTTTATCTTTAGCATTTAGGGACTTGGCAAGGTATTTGGCTAAGCGCCCTTGACGCTTTTCAAGCGTTAACTCGATGCGCTGCATCGTGAGAGCGCTGGTTTGTTTTCCCGCTTTTTGCCAGCGTTTGATAATGAAATCACATTGCTTAGGTAAGGAGGTACCCGAGAGCCAAATGGATTCGACTTGGAATAGTGCTTTTGACTGCTGTTTTGATTTATAGAGAGCGGTTAACTGCATACACTGGTAGCTGGTTTTATCACCGGGGCGATAAAGGGCAATTACGTCTTGCCATTGTTTACGTTTAAATTTCTTACGTAACGCCAGCACCCTTAAACTGTGCTTAAACGGCAGCTTTTTATAAGTATTAAGAAAGCCTTCTATGTCTTTTACAGAGCGTTTTTCGAGATTGCGTTTAAACAGTGATAGCTGCAAATAAGGATAGAGTGGATAGTCTTTGAGGTCATCGATTTGCTTACGCAACGATTGTGGTACTGTTTTTCGGGCTGAAAGCTTATCGAGCTGTAATCGCGCGTCATCGAACTGTTGGCGCTGTGTTTCTATGGTGTCAGCTGCGTGTGCCGATGTTGTCATTGCTAGCGAACAAGAGAAAATGGCTAGCCGGAATAATCGGGAAAACATGAGTATGTCCTAAAATTGATTAACGTCCTACCGTGGAATTCACATCATGGCAGGTTTTGCTTAAAACGCTAGTATTGGCGCGTGATCTTATGGTCTAACCTCTCTGTTAATTGGGTTGTCGAGGGAAATCAAGGTTTCCGTTGATTGAATTTCTGTAATGGCTTGGATTTTATCGATGAGTACGCGTTGTAAATGATCGATTGATTTGGCCATAATCTTCACAAAAATATTGTAATGCCCCGTGGTGTAATAGGCTTCTAACACTTCTTCTATCTCGTTGAGCTTGGCAATTGTTGGTTTGTAATCGCCCGCCGTCTTTAGGTTAATACCGATAAAACAACACACATCATAACCCAGTGCTTTCTCATTGAGCTCGACCTTGGTGCGAGCAATGATCCCTGCTTGGCGCATCTTCTCAATGCGAACATGAACCGTTGCTGGACTAACTGCGAGTTTTTTTCCGAGTTCGGCATAGGGCGTTCGCGCATTTTTCTTGAGTGCATTAAGGATATTTTTATCTAAATTATCGATTTGATATTGTTTGTTCATAAAAAGACTCTTTAATTAGATAATATTCAGTAAAAGTGTGCTTATGGTAAACGAATTTGGTTTATTTCAATAATTATATTTTGAATGCTTGTTAATTTGCTTGATTTACTAGATTATCAACGCATGTTTTAAGCGGGCCTTGCTCGTGAGTGTTATTCGATTAGCTGTATTCAAATATTTGAGGTTGGCAAAAGAACAACTCAGCACCTAGAAACCTGGCGGTTTTCTAGGTGCTTTTTTTTGCTCTTTTTTAGTTAATTAATGCTTTCTCGCTTCACGAGCGGAGATTTGTAGTGGGGTAACGCGATCAACAATCGCCTGTTTTTGTTGATTGGTTGACGAAGACCAGCCAATAATTTCGTCAAGCGTGCGAAAGCACCCTTGGCATATTTCTTCATCGTCGAGTTTGCAGTTGGCAATACAGGGCGAGCGTACACTGTGATCCATAAATGTCTCTTAATAATTCACGTAAAATAGCGTGATTAACATCGGTTAAATCATTCTAGAAAACCGCTGCCAGTTGTGTCAAATCGCTAGTCAATGCTATATTGCTGCAAATAAAATCAATTGCTGTAATTGCTAAATAACAACGTGAATAACAAAGATATTTTAAATTCCTTCCACTCTCACCTAACTGATAGCGATCAAACCGTTAATATGGGGCGCGATTTAGCCCTGTGCATGACTGGTGCTACGACTATTTTTCTCCACGGCGATTTAGGAGCCGGCAAAACAACCTTTACCCGCGGTTTTGTGCAAGCCCTTGGTCATCAAGGTAATGTTAAGAGTCCTACTTATACGCTAGTTGAGCCTTATGAAGTGGCTGATTGGAAAATCTATCACTTTGATCTTTATCGCCTAGCCGATCCCGAAGAACTCGAATTTATGGGAATTCGCGATTACTTTACTGACAACAGCCTGTGTTTAATCGAATGGCCACAGCGTGGTTTTGGCATGCTGCCACAAGCAGATATTGAATTGTCATTAACCTATGTCGATAACGAACGTGAAATTAATTTTAGTGCTAATACAGACAATGGTAGCGCTGTGCTAGAAGCGTTAAAACAACGGAGAGCCTAACATTTTGAGAATCGCGCTGTTTTTAATTGCACTGTGTTTTTCCTTAACCGCCGCCGCAGCTAATAAGCTACAAGATGTGCGGGTTTGGCCATCGCCGGATAAATTTCGGGTGGTGTTTGATCTCAGTGAAAAACCACAGTTTACCCATTTCAATCTCACCAATGGCCATCGGTTGGTGATTGATTTTAAAAGTACATCGTTAAAAACAGATCTCAAAAAGTTAAAAATTAAAAGCGATTTAGTGACGCGTATTCGTACCAGTCGCCCGCCAAAGAAAGGCATGTTGCGTTTGGTGATCGACTTAAAACGCGGCATAAAACCGCGTATTTTCTCACTGCCACCTACTGGTCCTTATGGCGATCGCCTAGTTGTCGATTTACCAAAAAAAGTCGTCGCTAAAACTCCTGCCAAAAAAACAACAACCGTTGTTAAAACCAGTAGTGATAAGTCAAAGCAAACTCGAGATATCGTGATTGCGATTGATGCAGGTCATGGCGGTGAAGATCCTGGCTCTATTGGCGCTAGCGGTCGTTATGAGAAAACAGTTACTTTGGCCATTTCAAAAATGCTGGCTAAACGGCTTAACGACACTAAAGGCGTTAAAGCTGTCTTGACGCGAACAGGGGATTATTACGTTGGTTTAAATAAACGCTCTGCCATCGCGCGCAAAGCATCGTCAGATTTATTATTATCGATTCACGCCGATGCTTTTACATCACGTAAGCCAAATGGGGCTTCAGTGCTCGTACTGTCCAACAAGCGTGCCGATACCGAAGTGGGTCGAGTGCTTGAGGATAACGAACGTCACTCTGAATTGCTTGGTGGTGTTGGCGAAATTATTGAATCAAATGAAAACAGCAAATATCTCGCTCGTACCCTTATCGATATGTCGATGGAGCACGCCAAAGTTGAAAGCTACAGCATAGCATCAGATATTTTACATAATTTTAGCCCTGTAACTCGGTTACATCAGCGCAAGCCTGTATTAGCCAGTCTTGCGGTATTGAAATCGCCTGATTTCCCATCGTTGTTGATTGAAACGGGGTTTATTTCAAACGTCAAAGATGAGAAGAACTTATTTAGCACTAGCCACCGCAAAAAGTTAGTTAATGCTATTTACAACGCGGTAATCGATTACTTCAAAGAAAAAGCCCCTGAGGGGACCTATTTTGCAAACTATCGACCGAAAAAGCACACCGTAGTGCGCGGTGATTCGTTATCGATGCTTGCTAAGCGTTATAAAACCTCGGTGGCAAAAATTAAGAAACACAATGGGATGCGTTCGAATGTCTTGCGTATCGGCCAAGTGTTAAAGATCCCGCAAAGTTAATATGGCTATCGAATTATTATCGCCGCGATTGGCGAACCAAATTGCCGCTGGTGAAGTGGTTGAACGTCCAGCATCTGTCGTTAAAGAGCTGGTTGAAAACTCCCTCGATGCTGGCGCGACGCAAATTAATATCGATATCGAAAAAGGCGGTAGTAAGTTAATTCGCATTCGCGATAATGGCTGCGGCGTTGAAAAATCACAACTGACCTTGGCACTCTCGCGCCATGCAACCAGTAAAATATCTCACCTTGACGATCTGCATTCTATTGTTTCTTTAGGCTTTCGCGGCGAGGCTTTAGCGAGTATTAGTTCGGTCAGTCGTTTGACTTTCACCTCAAAGACGAGCGAGCAAAACGAGGCGTGGCAAGCCTTTGCCCAAGGGCGTGAAATGGGGGTCGAAATAACACCCGCAGCGCATCCAACAGGCACTAGCGTCGAAGTTGGGGATTTGTTTTTTAATACGCCAGCTCGTCGCCGTTTTTTACGCACCGAGAAAACCGAATTTAATCACATCGATGAATTAATAAAGCGCTTTGCGCTAAGTCGTTTCGATGTCGAGTTTGTGCTTAAACACAATCAGAAAATGCTGCGTAATCTAAAGGTGGCTAAAACGACGGCGCAGCAAGAGCGCCGAGTGGCGGCTATCTGCGGCAATCGCTTTATCGATAATGCCATTGCCATCGACAATGATCACAACGATATAAAAATCTCTGGCTGGCTGGGGTTGCCAGCGGCATGTCGCACGACTAACGATACGCAGTTTTGTTATGTGAATGGCCGTATGATGCGCGATAAGCTAATCAATCATGCGATTAGACAAGCTTATCAAGATTATTTACCGGAAGGTGCAGTGCCGAGCTATGTGCTGTATATCGAGCTCGACCCGACTCAAGTAGATGTTAATGTGCATCCGGCAAAACACGAAGTACGTTTTCATCAGTCGCGCATGATCCACGATTTAATTGCGCAAGTGTTAGCCAGTGGTTTATCACAGGCGATGAGCGCGCCGCAGCTAGATGCACAAGCGCAAGGTAGCGCTCCTGTGGTTAATCCCCAAACGCCTGCTCATCAATATACACCAGCGCCTACAAGCAGCTATTCTGCAGCACCTGTGTCATTTGATGATTTAACTGAGCCTGCACCAAGAAGCTCGTCGCAACCGCAGCAGATGCCTCAATACCAGCCACAGTATCAATCGCAATATCAGCCCCAATATGAGCGAGAGCATAGCGCCCGTGATATTCGCCAAGGGGCTGGCGCTTATCAAAATTTAATGAATGATAGTGCGAAAATTGAGACGCCTTTCCCTAATACCTTTTCTCATGTCGACAACAACCCGCAGCAAGCGCAGAAGCTGCCCCTAAAGAGCGCTGCTTTTGGGGAGTTACTCGACGTAGTCGAAGACAATTATCTGTTGGTAAAAGGTGAGGCAGGCTTTGAGTTGGTTAATTTACCCGTACTAGCGCGTTGGATTGAAAGCCGTTATCTGCAGGAAAAATGGCAGCAAGGCTTCACGTCACAGCCTCTATTATTACCAGTATCTATCAAACTCGATAGCTCACTTCTCGACCAGTTGGAAAATCATCAACAACTTTTCCGCCGCTTAGGGATTGATATTAATCTGCGTCGTCCCCAAATCATTGTCAAACAGGTGCCGTCGCAATTGAGAAACCAAGATATTGCCCAATTAATTCCACAGCTTTTGGAATTACTCGATAAGCAGCAATATCTGCCAAGCGATGAGTTAACACCATTAATTTGCGATTGGTTGGCGAGTGTAAGCTCCGTCAGCTTTGATCTTAACAGCGTAAATACCCTGTTAAGTAAAGGTAATGAGTTTAGCGATGAGCTGATTGAATTACGCGATAAATTTGTGGCAAAGCTCGATTTTACAAGCACCATTAATACCTTAACCAATAGCGAATAATTGTTAATGAGCAATAGCGAACAAACACTGCCTAAAGCCATTTTCTTAATGGGACCAACGGCCAGTGGTAAAACCGAATTGGCGATTCGCTTAAGCGAACAACACAACTGTGAAATTATTTCGGTTGATTCGGCGCTTATTTACAAAGGGTTTGATATTGGTAGTGCTAAACCCAATGCGCAAGAGCAGGCGCGAGCGCCGCATGCGTTAATCGATATTCTCGATCCTAGTGTGCCTTATTCTGCTGCCGATTTTCGTAAAGATGCCTTGGCATTAATGCACGACATTACAGCGCGAGGCAAAACGCCGCTATTGGTTGGTGGCACCATGATGTATTTTAAAGCCTTGCTTGACGGTTTATCGCCGTTACCGAAGGCTGATCCTAAAATTCGTCAAGAAATAGAAGCCCAGGCCGATAAATATGGTTGGCAGTGGTTGCACGATCAACTCAAAGAGGTCGATCCTGTTGCCGCCGAGCGCATACATCCAAATGACCCACAGCGCTTGTCGCGGGCATTAGAGGTTTATCGCATTAGCGGAAAGTCTATGACGCAATTGACACAAACAGTTGATAATGATTTGCCATTTGATATTGTACAATTTGCTATTTATCCTCCAGAGCGATCGCAATTGCACGAAAGGATCGAACTTCGCTATAAGCAAATGCTTAAACAAGGCTTTGAGCAAGAAGTGAGAGACTTATACAATCGCGGTGACTTACATGTTGATATGCCATCGATTCGCTGTGTTGGCTATCGCCAGATGTGGGACTACATAGACGGCAATATAGATTATGATGAAATGGTCTATCGCGGAATAGTCGCAACGCGTCAATTAGCTAAACGTCAGATGACTTGGCTGCGCGGATGGGATAAGCTTATTAAGTTACAAACGCCGATGGGCGAAAACGCCGAACAAACATTGGCGTTAAACATGAAACTGGTAGTAGATTCGTTGAACTAATTGTAAGAAAAAACTCTGAAGTATTGAGTTTTAGATTGGTTTATTAAGAATAATAACATTATAAATTACAACAACATTGAAAAGGATTAGCTATGGCTAAGGGACAATCATTACAAGACCCATTTCTTAATGCACTTCGCCGTGAACGCTGCCCAGTAGCGATTTACTTGGTAAATGGCATTAAACTTCAAGGTCAAATTGAATCATTCGATCAATTTGTCATTTTATTGCGCAATACGGTAAGCCAAATGGTTTACAAGCACGCTATTTCAACTGTTGTGCCTGCACGACCGTTTAATGCGCATCAGCAAGCTCAATCTGACGAGTCAGCTGAGAACACAGAAAACTAAGGAAACATTTTTGTTTGATCGTTTTGAGACCGGCGAAAAGGCGGTCCTTGTTCATATAGATTTTTCATCAGAAGACGATCGCGAAGACTTAGAAGAATTAGAACTGCTCGTATCCTCTGCAGGGGTTGAAACCTGCGGCGCCGTTACGGGCAGTCGTCAATTTCCGCAAGCTAAGTTTTTCGTCGGCAGTGGTAAGGCTCAAGAAATTGCAGATACCGTGGCGGCATTAAAGGCCGACGTCGTTATTTTCAATCACGCGTTAACTCCTTCCCAAGAGCGAAACCTCGAGGCATTGTGTCAATGTCGCGTGTTAGATCGCACCTCGCTTATTCTCGATATCTTTGCTCAACGCGCACGTACCCATGAAGGTAAACTGCAAGTTGAATTGGCACAGCTGCGTCATATTTCTACCCGACTTATTCGCGGTTGGACTCACTTGGAGCGCCAAAAAGGTGGTATAGGTTTACGTGGTCCTGGTGAAACGCAGCTTGAAACCGATAGACGTTTATTACGCGGTCGGATCAAGAATATTTTGGCTCGTTTAGATAAGGTGTCTAAGCAGCGTGAGCAGGGCCGACGCTCTAGAGCTCGCGCTGAAGTGCCAACAGTTTCGCTAGTGGGTTACACCAATGCTGGTAAATCGACTTTGTTTAACCGCATTACTGAAGCATCGGTATACGCGGCAGACCAGTTATTTGCGACGCTAGACCCTACGTTGAGAAAGATTGATATCGAAGATGTTGGCGATGTGATCCTCGCCGATACGGTAGGGTTTATTAGGCATTTGCCACATGATTTAGTAGCGGCGTTTCAAGCGACATTGCAAGAAACGCAAGAGGCGGATTTACTATTACATGTAATTGATGTTGCCGATCCTAGAAAACTAGATAATATAGAGCAAGTTACTAGTGTTCTGTCGCAAATTGACGCCGACGAAATCCCACAATTATTGGTCTGTAATAAAATTGACGCGTTAGAGGAGCCGTTAACGCCGCGTATTGATCGCGACGATGAAGGCGTGCCAATTCGAGTGTGGATTTCAGCCCAACGCGATTTAGGTATGGAGTTGTTGTCGCAAGCCTTGTCTGAATTATTGGCGGGAAAGATTGTCCAACAAACGCTGCAGTTGCCTGCTCAAGTGGCTGGTAAATACAAAGGTATGTTTTACAAGTCAGATTTTGTGGTCAGTGAAGACTATGATGAAATGGGCAACACGATATTGACAGTGCGACTACCACTCGTTGATTGGAATAAGCTGTTAAAACGAACAGAAAAAGAGTTGTTACAATATGTCGACGGTCCTGTCCCCGACAGTGATACTCTAGAAGAATAAAACGCTGTAAGATAAATAATATTACGGCAAATTTAAGATTTACTTTTAATTATTGGAGCGATTATGGCCTGGAATGAGCCTGGAAATAAGGACAAAGATCCTTGGGGCAATAAAGGTGGCAAAGATCAAGGGCCACCAGATCTTGGTGATGTTTTTGGTGATTTAAACAAAAAGTTTGGTGGCATGTTTGGTGGTAAATCATCAAATAATGGCACAGGCGGCGGTTTATCTGGCGCTGGCCTGATGCTTATCTTAGCGTTGGCAGCAGTAGTTTGGGGCGTTAGTGGTTTCTACACTATTAAAGAAGCAGAGCGCGGTGTTGTTTTGCGCTTTGGTGAAGTTGTTGGTCAAGTTGACCCTGGCTTAAAGTGGAAACCAACCTTTGTTGATACAGTAATCCCGGTAGATATTGAAGCGATTCGTTCGTTACCTGCAGCGGGTTTCATGTTAACACAAGACGAAAACGTAGTACGTGTTGAGATGGACGTACAATACCGCGTGACTAATCCTGAGCAGTATTTATTTAGTGCCGTTGATCCTGCTAACTCGTTAAGCCACGCCACAGACAGTGCTTTGCGCTATGTTGTTGGTCATACAACAATGGATGACTTATTAACTACCGGCCGTGAGCTGGTACGTCAGCAGACAGAAGTTGAGCTTAAAAAGATTATTGAAAGCTATAACTTAGGTTTCGCGATTGTCGACGTTAACTTCCTTCCAGCGCGTCCGCCTGAAGAAGTAAAAGGTTCTTTTGATGATGCAATCGCAGCACAAGAAGATGAAGAGCGTTACATCCGTGAAGCTGAAGCCTATGCATTGAGTATTGAGCCACAAGCGCGTGGTCAGGTACGTCGTCTAGAGCAGCAAGCTAAAGCTTATAAAGAGCAGCAAATTTTAGCTGCGAAAGGTGAAGTAGCACGTTTTGAGAAACTGCTTCCTGCGTATCAAAACGCTAAAGAAGTAACTCGTGAGCGTATTTACCTTGAGACTATCGAGGAAGTTTACGGCAACACTAACAAGGTGATGGTTGATGTAGACGGCGGTAATAACATGATGTACTTACCATTGGATCAAATCCTTAAGCAGCACAAGGTGCCAGCGCCAAAACGCTCTATGGTAGATAATGTTGTTGTGCCTAAAACCACTACTTCAACAGTTAATGACTCTCAGCGTGGTTACTCGCGCGATGTATCACGCCAAGGGAGAAACTAAGTCATGGTTCGTATCATTGTTATCTTATTAACGGCGGCAGTGCTTTTTGCTTACTCTTCGCTGTATGTTATTTACGAAGGTCAGCGCGGTATTATCGTGCGTTTCTCGGCGGTGTTAAAAGACGCCAACGATCAAACTATGGTGGTAAAACCTGGTTTGCATATGAAGTTGCCGCTTGTTGATTCAGTACGTGTGCTAGATGCGCGTATTCAAACCCTTGACGGTGAGCCAGATCGTTTCGTTACTTCTGAAAAGAAAGATTTGATCGTTGATTCATACGTGAAATGGCGCATTAAAGACTTCGCTACTTACTACCTACGTACAGGCGGTGGTAACAAATTCAACGCAGAAAACATCTTGAAGCAAAAAATCAGTGATGGCCTACGTAGCTCATTCGGTACTCGTACTATTTCACAAATCGTATCTGGTGAGCGTAGCGAGCTAATGGACGAAGCGCTGAAAGAAGCTGCGGAAAAAGCAACAGATATTGGCGTTGAATTAGTTGATATGCGCGTTAAGCAAATTGAACTACCACAAGCGGTTCGTAGCAGCATTTACCAACGTATGCGTGCAGAGCGTTTAGCGGTAGCTAAAGAGCACCGTTCGAAAGGTAAAGAGCAATCAGAGATTATTCGTGCAGACATCGATGCTAAAGTGGCGATTATGCTAGCGAATGCTGATTCAGCAGCGCGTATTACTCGCGGTGAAGGTGATGCAGAGGCAGCTGATATTTACGCCAACGCCTATGGTAAAGATCCAGAATTCTTTAGCTTCCTGCGTTCGATGGATGCTTATAAGAAATCTTTCGGAAACTCTTCTGATGTCATGGTAGTGAAACCAGACAACGATTTCTTCAAATACATGAAAAATCCAAACGCTAAATAGTACCTTACCGCGTTGATTTATATGATGAAAGAACCCAGCCAAGTGCTGGGTTCTTTGTTTTTGATCAATTCTACTACCAAGGCTTAATGGCATAATAGCGTTAGATTGCTATGCTTGCCTCCTTTTTATATGGCGTAGTCTCTTGTTGTTTTTTGGTACGTCTATTTGGAGATAAAATGGACTTTTCTAAACTAAGTGTTAAAACCAGATTACTTGTTGGTTTTGGTATTCCCGCCGTCTTTATGATTGCTATCGCTATTTACTCCGCCAATAAAATGGCCTCTCTTTCCTATATGACAGACAAGCTCTACAAGCATCCTTTTGCGGTGAGTACGGCAGTGTTAAAAATCGAAGTTGGTGTTACGGCGATGCATCGCTCTATGAAAGATGTGGTACTGGCTAAAGGTGATGAGCAACGTCGTAGTGCGATGACGGCGTTAGATAAATCAGAAAAGAAAGTATTTGCTCAATTTGATTTATTACAGGAGCGATTTTTAGGTGATAAATCGAAAATCGAAGAAGTTAAGCAACTTATTGTCCAATGGAAGCCTATTCGCGATAAGGTGATTGAGCTTGTCGCCAATGGCGATCGCGTTGCCGCAGCCAACATCACCAAATACGAAGGTAAAGAGCACGTTAACAAGATTAATCAACGCCTACTGTATCTTGAAGAGTTTGCTTTTAAAAAGGCTGCTGAATTTGTCGATAATGCTCATGACGAGTTAGTGAGCACGGAAATCGGTTTTGGCGTATTTGTAGCATTTACCTTGATATTAGTAACTGCTGGTGGGTTAATAATAACCCGCAGTATTACCTTACCTTTAGGCGGCGAGCCTGCCCGTTTAAGTGAAATCTCTAATGCTATTGCCGATGGCGACTTAACTTCACGTTTTACTGACAAGAAACGCTCAGGTATTTATTTGGCAATGTCACAAATGCAGGAGCGCCTCAATAGCTTATTGAGCGATGTGTTCTTTGCGACGAAGTCGCTAGAAGAGCAAGCACAACAGGTAGCGACGATTTCTCAACAAACGAGTACCACTATTGACGCAGAGCGCCATCAGACGGAACTAGTAGCTTCGGCAATTACCGAAATGAGTGCTAATGTCGAAGGCGTTGTTCGATCAGCCCAAGACACGGCAGCTGCAGCGCAGCAAATGTCTGATGAGGCCATGAATGGTCAGGAAGTGGTGGCAAAGACTGTCGACTCGATTATGACGATGCAGCAGCAAGTTGATAGCACTACGGCGAGTATCCGCGAATTAGTAAATTACAGTAACGACATTGGCGCAGTGGTTGATGTCATCAAAGGTATTTCAGAGCAAACGAATCTTTTGGCATTAAATGCCGCCATTGAAGCGGCGCGAGCAGGTGAACAGGGGAGAGGTTTTGCGGTGGTTGCCGATGAGGTGCGCCAATTAGCACAGCGCACGAATGATTCGACCCAAGATATTCAAAATATGATTACTAAGTTGCAAGTCAATGCTGAAGAGTCAGCTGTGCAAATGGAAAAAACGCTTTCATTGGCAGGGGATACGTCAGCCAATGCGCAAAATACTGACCAAGTGCTCAATAGTATTATCGATGGTATTCAGCGCATTAATGATATGAACGCAGAAATGGCAGAGGCTATTTCTCAGCAATCTGATGTTGCCAATGAAATCGAATTTAGTATTACGAAAATAAGTGATATGTCGAGTGAGACATCTTCTGGCGCGGCGAATTCATTAAGTGCTAGTCAACAAGTCTTGGAGTTGGTATATCAACTTAATTCTTCGGTCTCGACCTTTAAATTAAAAAGCTAATAAAAATAGATAGTTAAATTTACGCTCTAACAAGGGTTTTTCAAGGGATACTAGCCCTTGAAAAACTTGTGAATTGATCCGCCGATAAAAGTGAAGTATTTGCTAGATCTGGCGAAAAAATCTGTTAGAATTCCGCTTTAATTTCCAACCGTGAACAAAACAATGGCAAATAATGTAGTTGTGCTCGGCACCCAATGGGGCGACGAGGGTAAAGGTAAGATTGTTGATCTTTTAACTGATAGCGCTAAGTACGCAGTACGTTATCAAGGTGGTCACAATGCAGGTCACACGCTAGTAATCGATGGTGAAAAAACGGTTCTTCACCTTATCCCATCGGGTATTTTACGCGACAACTTAATGAGCATTATCGGTAATGGGGTGGTGTTATCACCAGAAGCATTACTAAAAGAAATGCAAATGTTAGAAGAGCGCGGCGTACCAGTTCGCGATCGTCTACGCATCAGTGAAGCTTGTCCACTTATCCTTCCTTACCACATCGCATTAGACCAAGCGCGTGAAATCGCTCGTGGTAACAAAGCTATTGGTACAACTGGTCGTGGTATTGGTCCTGCCTACGAAGATAAAGTATCTCGCCGCGGTTTACGTGTCGGCGATTTATTCGATAAAGAAACCTTCGCAGCCAAGTTAAAAGAAGTGATGGAATACCACAACTTCATGCTGACTACTTACTACAAAGTTGACGCTGTTGACTACGATAAGACATTAGAAGATGCGCTTAAAGTAGCTGATATGCTGAAATCTATGGTTGTTGATGTGACTGAACTACTTGATGAAGCGCGTAAAAACGGCGACAAGATTATGTTCGAAGGTGCTCAAGGTACTTTACTAGACATCGATCACGGTACTTACCCATACGTAACGTCTTCAAACACGACTGCTGGTGGTGTTGCTACTGGTGCTGGTTTCGGTCCACGTCACATCGATTACGTATTAGGTATCATCAAAGCTTACACTACTCGTGTTGGTTCTGGCCCTTTCCCAACTGAACTTGATTGTGAAGTTGGTCAACACCTAGGTGTTAAAGGTCACGAGTTTGGTGCGACTACTGGTCGTAAACGCCGTACTGGTTGGTTAGACGCTGTTGCAATGCGCCGCGCTATCCAAATCAACTCTATCTCTGGTCTATGTCTAACTAAATTAGACGTATTAGACGGTTTAGAAGAGTTAAAAATCTGTACTGGTTACAAACTAGAAGATGGCACAGTATCAAACATCCCGCCAATGGCTGCTGATGATTTCGAGAAGGTGACACCTGTATACGAAAGCATGCCGGGTTGGTCTGATAACACATTCGGTGTTCAAAAGCGTGAAGAGTTGCCACAAGCAGCACTTGATTACATCGCTCGCATCGAAGAGTTATTAGAAGTTCCTGTAGATATCATTTCAACAGGTCCTGATCGCGTTGAGACTATCACGCTGGTTAACCCATTCGCATAATAGGTTAACTCTGCTTTAAAGGCCTCGCTCTCGCGGGGCTTTTTTGTTTTTCCTGACATTTTTTCGACTGCTATAACGATAAATTGGTGCCCTAGTTAAGCTATTGGGGCATTGTAATGGCTAGTCATTGCCGAAAATATCCTATCTCTTGTTTTGTCATTGCTTGCAATGAAGAAGATCGTATTGAGCGCTGTCTTGCATCATTAGCGGGCTGGGTTGATGAGCTGATTGTTTTAGACTCAGGCTCTACAGATAACACAGTTGAAATTGCCAAGCGTTATGCCACCGTCCATCAAACTGACTGGCCGGGTTATGGGCAGCAGCGCAATCGAGCTTTAAAGCGATGTCAGCATGATTGGGTGTTAAACATTGACGCCGATGAAGTGATGTCTAACGACCTCAAAAATGAGGTCGATGAAGTGTTGTCTCAGCGAGATATTGACGTCAATGTTATCCAATTTAAATGGTATACCTATTTCTTTGGTAAACCGCTCAAGTTTGGGCGCTACGCCTCACCACAAGGTAAGTTATTTTTAAAAACTGGCGCGTCTTTTAAAAATCGCCAAGTACACGAAACCTTATTACTCCCCAATAAAAGGTCGTTAACGCTGCGTCATGGTCTTGCTCATTACAGTTGGCGCAATTATCAACACGTGCAAGAAAAACACCTCAAATATGCCTGTTTGTTAGCAAAAGAGAAGCACGACAAAGGAAAGACCGCGTCTATGCCCTATGCGTGTTTACGCTTCTTTACTGATTTTATTCAGCAATACTTGCTGCGCCTTGGCTTTCTTGATGGCTGGCGCGGTCTAATGATGGCCATCGTTCTTGGCCAATATGCCTTTCATAAATACGCAGCACTCGCTGAGTTCAATTCCCCAGGAGAAACTAAATGACTTCAAATGTAGCCATTAGTGCTTTCGTAATCACCAAGAACGAAGAGGCGCATATCGCCAAGGTTGTTGCGGCATTGAGCTGCTTTGATGAGGTGATAGTGGTGGATTCTGGCAGTAGTGATGACACTGTGCGTATCGCTCAAGAAAATGGTGCGCGAGTCATCCATCAAGATTGGCTTGGATACGCCAAGCAAAAAGATTTCGCGATGCGTCAATGTAAACATGAGTGGGTGATAAATATTGACGGTGATGAGGTGCTGAGCCAGCGTAATATCGATGAGATTTACCACATCATTAATCAAGACAGTGCCGATGCCATTCGCCTTCACTTTGACGACTTATTGTGGGGACGCTCAATGGCAAAGTCATCTCGTAAACGCTCGATCATTAGGGCATTTAAGCGATCGTTCGCCAATTATCCTATTAAACGCCTTGTTCATGAGAATCTCGTTTTGAAAAAGGGCACACGTGTGAAATCGGTTACATCGCTAGTGACTCACTATGGGTACAACTCGACTGAGATGCTAGCCAATAAATTCAATTGCTACTCGTCATTAAAGGCGCAAGAGAAGCACAATGCAGCTAAGTCGCCGTCAATGCTCAAACTGGTATTGGTTTACCCGCTGAGCTTTATTAAAAGCTATCTCCTGCGCAAGATGTTTATGTCGGGCGTGCGTGGTCTTATTACCGCACATTTAGAAGCGACTTATGCCTTTTTAAAAGAAGCAAAACTGTTTGAATTAAGTAAGGACGCATCTCGCTAATGAAAATCCTTCACGTTCTTAATAGTAAAATATCATTACCTGCACGTGGTTATGGCGGCACCGAACGGGTGGTTTGGTCGTTAGCTAAAGCACAAATCGCAGCAGGACATCAGGTGCAGTTTTTGTGGGGGCAAGCGCCTCACTTACCTAGCAACGCCCGTGTTATTGATAGCAAATTGCCTTTAGAAGAACAAATAGGATCATGGCCTGATATTGTGCATTTTCACTGCCCATTTGCCGGTGAACTTAACACTCCTTATGTATCTACTGAGCATGGCAATGCGCGTGGCAAGCGTGAGTATGGAGTAAATACGATATTTTTGAGTCAAAAGCATGCCCAAAATCATCACGCAGAGTGCTATGTTTACAATGGCTTAGATTGGCAAGAGTATGGCGAGCCAAAATTTAGCGCGCCAAAGGACTATTTTCATTTTCTGGGCAAGGCGAGCTGGCCAATAAAAAATCTGTCGGGGACAATCGATATTGCCAGAGCCAGTGATGTAAAACTCAATGTGTTGGGAGGAAGCCGAGTTAATTTTAGCCGCCAGTTCTATTGCTACCTCGATCGCCGTTTGTCATTTGCAGGTATGGTCGGTGGCGAGCGTAAGAATCAGCTTATCAAACACTCGCAAGGCCTTATTTTTCCTGTGCGCTGGCATGAGCCATTTGGCCTGGCGATTATAGAATCGCTTTATTTAGGCACGCCGGTGTTTTCGACACCTTATGGTGCCTTGCCTGAAATTATTACCGAAGTAGAGACCGGTCTGCTTTCTTCAGATTATCAAGAGCTGCAACAAGCAATCGCCAATGTCAGCCATTTTAACCGCAACACTTGCCATGAAGTGGCGGTGACTCAGTTTAGTCATCATAGAATGGCGCAAGGCTACCAAGTTTGCTATGAGAGAGTGTTGGCGGGAGAGGCCCTAAATAAATCAGCACCCTTTAGCGACCAAAATTACCACCAATTGTTACCTGTTTCTTCATAATTTAAATCTGCTTGTTTTTTGTGCTAAATCATGGCGCTAACCAACTAATTTATGGCAATGTAATATGACACTATGACAGTTCGCCATAAAAGTGTCATATGCAGTTTATACAATCGCGTTATAAGTTGTTGAAGGCAGATTAAAAATGGAAAATCGCACTATTGAAAAAGAGCTGAGTTGGCTCTCGTTTAATCACCGTGTATTGCAAGAAGCGCAAGACGAGAATGTTCCTTTATTAGAGCGCTTTCGTTTCTTGGGGATATATTCTAGCAACATGGACGAGTTTTATCGGGTGCGTGTTGCTAATGTTAGACGTCAAGTGTTACTCAGTCAGGATGCTAGCCATAAGCAAAAGGCCCTCAAGCTGTTCGATGATATTCAATCTAAGGTAATTGCATCGCAGCGAGAGTTTGATGCCACCTATATCGATTTACTGCGAGAGCTCGACGATAACGACATCCACCTTATCAACGAAACACAGGTCAACGAAGAGCAAGGTCAATGGTTGCGAGAGTACTATCGCAATAAATTGCGCCGTCATATCTTTCCGCTCCTCATTAACAACAAAACCAAACTCAGTGACAACATTAACGATGATTGTACTTATTTAATGGTGGAGATGAGTGGTTTGCATCCTGCGCAATACGCCTTGGTGGAAGTGCCGAGTAGCAATGTGCCGCGCTTTGTTGAATTGCCACACGACAAAGGCGATGGCCATAAATACATTATGCTATTAGACAATATCATCCGTTATTGTTTGGTCGATATTTTCTCAGGCTTTTTCGAATTTGACCGCATCAGTGCCTATTCGATGAAGCTAACCCGCGATGCCACTCTCGATCTAAAACAAGAATTTAGCCAAAGCCTCTATGAACAAATGAGCTCGGGGTTAAAGCGTCGTTTAAACGCCGTGCCAGTGCGTTTGGTGTACGATCACAAAATGCCACAATCGATGCTCGATACTCTGATTGAGCACTTAGAGATTAGCGATCGCCAAGGGCTGATTTCCGGCGGCCGATACCACAGCTTTAAAGACTTTATTGAGTTTCCAAGCATGGGCCGAAAATCGCTGGAGTTCAAAAAGATCCCAGCCCTCGATCATCAACATTTCAATCAATACAACAACGCCTTTAGTGCTATCGCCGAGCGCGATATCTTGCTGTATTACCCATATCACAAGTTTTCCTATTTTACCGAATTGTTGCGTCAAGCGGCGTTTGATCCCAAGGTGCAAAGCATCCAGATCTGCCTCTATCGAGTGGCTAAAAAATCCCGCGTCATTTCGGCCCTTACCGAAGCGGTAAAAAATGGCAAACAAGTTAAGGTTAATATTGAGCTGCAAGCGCGCTTTGATGAGGAAGCAAATCTGATGTGGGCTGAAAAACTCACCAATGCAGGGGCCGAAGTGAGCTATGGCATTAGCGGCCTCAAGGTTCACGCTAAGATATGTTTGATAAGTCGTCTCGAAGGTAATCAGCTCAAATATTATGGACACTATGGTACCGGTAATTTCAATGAGAAAAACGCCAAGATATACACCGATTTTAGTTTGTTTAGCTGTCACCCAAAGCTAACCCGCGAGCTGGTTAAGGTGTTTAATTTCATTGAACGACCTTATCAGCAATCATCGTTTCACCATCTCACGGTATCGCCAATAAATGCCCGCCAGCGATTGAACGAGCTAATAAATCAAGAAATTAGTGCCGCCACCGAAGGGCGCAAAAATGGCATTATTCTCAAGGTTAATAACTTGGTTGATAAGCGCCTGATTGCCAAGCTCTATGAAGCTAATAATGCCGGCGTCAAAATTCAGCTCATTGTGCGCGGTATATGTTCCCTTGAAACTGGCGTGGAGGGACAGAGTGAAAACATTAGTGCGATTAGTATTGTCGATCGCTATTTAGAGCACCCGCGAGTGCTTATCTGCGAAAACGATGGCGATCCAAAAGTCTTTATTTCTTCGGCTGACTGGATGGCTCGTAATATCGACCGCCGCGTCGAAGTGGGCTGTCCTGTTTATTGTCCTGAGGTGAAACAGACCATTATCGATATCATTAACATTCAGCTACAAGACAATGTTAAAGCGCGTTTGATCAACAAAGAACAAACCAATCCTTATCAGATTCATCCGCAAGATATTGGCCAACAAACACAGGCGCAAATGGCAATCGCGCAATACCTTGCTAAACAGCAACGACAACTCGTCAAAGATGCAATCGACGAAGAATTAGAACAGGTTAACGCAGAGAAAGAATCGCAACTTGAGGTGATTACCCATGAGTGATAACAACCATTTTGTCGCTATCGACATAGGTTCAAACAGTTTTCAAATGATTATTGCTAAGGAGCAGGCGGGGAAAATTGTGATTGTCGAACGTCAAAAACAGCGCATTAATTTGGCGTTGGGGCTCGATGAAAATAATCACTTATCCGAGCTTGCGATTGAGCGCGCTGTTGCTTGTCTTAAAGAATTTTCGCAGGCGTTTTCGAGATTGCCGCAATCACGAGTGCGCATTGTCGCGACGCACAGCGTACGCAAAGCGGTTAATCGCGATGACTTTATCAAAGCGGCGTTTAAGGTGCTGCCATATCCGATTGAAGTAATTGACGGCGTGACTGAAGCGCAGCTAATTTTTCAGGGCATTGCACACACACAAGCTATTGTTGAGCGCACTTTCATTGTCGATATTGGCGGTGGCAGCACCGAGTTTATTGTTGGTCGTCACTTTGAACCGACGTTAACAGCCAGCCTTGAGATTGGTTCGAGCCACTTGCGTAAATTGTGTTTTAGCGATGGTGAAATCACAAACAAAGCCTTTAAAAAGGCGAGTGAATTAGTGAACAATCAATTGGTAAGCATTGCCGAGCGCTATCAGAAGTTTGGCTGGAAACATGTGCTTGGTACCTCAGGTTCAATAAAGATTGTTAGCCAAGTCATCGCGCATCTGTATCAAAGCGAAACCATCACATTAAAGCTACTCAATAAGTTAAAAAAGCAATTGATTGAATGGCAACGGATTGATGATATTGATCTGCCAATGTTCGATCCCGAGAAAACGCGATTGCTGCCAACGGCGGTTTGTATTCTGCAAAATATCTTCAAGACATTTGGCGTCAATAGCATGGATTATTGTTCATCGGCATTGCGGGAAGGTGTGCTCTATGGCCTGAGTGAAGCGACGTTTGATAGCGATATTCGTCGTCAAACACTGGATAACATGACCAAGCTTTATCACACCGATGTGGCCTATAGTCGCCGGGTGATTAATCAGCTCACTAACTTTGTTGAGCAGCTTCCTGAAAGCGAAGCCCTTAGCGATGAGGAATATGCTTGTTTAACATGGGCGGCGCAGCTGCATGAAATTGGTTTGGCAATAAACTCTAAGAAGCGCCAATGTCACAGTGCTTATATTATTGAGCACAGTGAGATGCTGGGGTTTAATGATTATGAGAAGACGATGATCCGCGGCTTGGTGCGTTATCACCGCGGTAAAATCAAATCAGATCCTCTACTTAATGAACTCGACCAAACACGTTTTTTAACACTGCTCAGTCTGTTTAGACTAGCGATCATTTGTACTAAAGGTCGTTTGAACAGTGCGCCTATTCCCTTAAAGGTTATTGTCGACGATGAGCACTTTATTGTCGGCGAGGTGCCGCCGAGTTTGAGTGGTAGCAATGGTTTGATCAGCGATTTACATCAAGAGAAACTGCGTTTACACAACGCTGGTGTTACTTTAAATTTGCGCTGCGAGACGCTGCACCAAGCATAAAAACTATGTTACTTAGTGCAGAGCTACCAGTGCGAAGTTATGAGGCGTTGCTTAGTCATCACGCTGGCCAACTTCGTCCCATTGAGTGACATCGATGTGGTTAACGAGGTAGATAAAGTCACTGACGCGCTCTATTGATGTTTTCATATAATTCAACATGATTACTCTCCTTGGTGTGTGCTTTGACAATTTCAATGTATCTTCGGCACGTATATTTCACAAACTAAATAATTTCATCTGTAGATGATGGTAGCGCCGTAAAATTCTCTACTACCCACTCTGAAAACAGCGTTAACTCGGGTCTGTTATTAAGGTTCTCGTGCTGAATCAAAAAATAACGATCTTTAGTGTCGAGTGCGCAATCAAACAAGGGCACTAACGACTTATTATCGAACCATGCCTGACTAATGGGCAGCGGAATTAATGCAACACCCATTCCTTGCTGAGCAGCTCGTGCAATACCGTACATGCTATCTAGTTGAATGATTTGTTTAGGATCGAAATCCTCGACTTTTGCTGCATCTGCCCATTGGTGCCATGCCCAAGGTCTGCTACGATGAAGAATCAGTGGAAACTGATTGAGAGATTGATTCGATTGCTTAAATTCTTGCGCCACTTGCTGATTACAGGCAGGCACATAGCGCATTGGAAAAAGCTCTTCTACCACGCTGGCGTTGGGCTGGCTGCTTGATAACACAATCGATAAATCTGCCAGTGGCGAAGCTTGCTCGCCCACACTCATCATTTCCAGTTGCAAATTGATATCAGGATATTGCGCCGACCACTGTTTTAATTTCGGAATAAATAGCTCGCTGGCAAAAAACTCAGGCAAGGCAATGACAATGGTTTTATTAGAGGTGCGCTGAGTAAACTCGCTAATGGTGGACTCTAATTCGTGAATAATGGGCGCTACCGATTGATAAAACTGTTTGCCCATAGCGCTTAACGTAATAGAGCGGGTACCGCGAATAAATAGCTCGGTACCTAATTGTTCTTCTAACTGTTTTATTTGATGGCTTACTGCCGATGGCGTGAGATAGAGCTGATTAGCAGCATGCTTAAAACTAAGGCACTTGGCTGCAACACAAAATGAGCGCAACCCTCTGATAGGTGTTTGAACGGACATATAAAAAGACTTGTTGAAATAAACCACTAGCTAAAAGCAAGTGATATTCCAATAGTTAATGCATTGATTTTATTAGCTTTAAGTCATTGAAGTTTCGAATGGGTAAGGGATGTTGCACCGCTATAGTGCAATTGCACTAATTGGAGTCTTTATTTTGGATAAAAAAAGGCACCGTAAAATTCGGTGCCATTAAATAAATCAAATACAGGAATTGAAAAGGATTCCTAAGGGAGTCTAAGTGTTCTAAAAAATCTATCTGGAATCTTTAAAACAAGGTCATCTTAATTGGGGGAGGGAGTGTCGGCAAACGAGTTAAATTCACCGACAGATGAGAAAATCTGATGCGTTTAATTTTTGAACTATTCCAACAGTTTACGCAAGTAATAATTCGTTTGACCGATAGGGTAATCTTCTAGTTCGGCATAGACTTCATAACCTAATTTCTTATAAAAATCTAAGGCTTGGAAGCTACCTGTTTCGAGCTTAAAACGAGTTATTCCTTCGCCAATGGCGTAATTCTCCATACGGCGCATTATCTTAGTAGCTAAATCATTGCCTCGATATTGCTCGTCTACCCACAGCATTTCAATACTGCACCAGCCCCAACTGATATAACCAAAAATACCGCCAGCGATAGAGCCATCAATATGTCTGATCATACAAGCAACAGGACGCTTTTCGTTTTGCCACAATTGAGAAATGTTATAGGCGCGCAATCCCGTTAACAGATCTTCGACATCTTGTTGTTGCGGGGTGAGTACCGGTTCAATGATTAAATCTTCGATATTGCTCATTAGGTATGTGATCTTTAATTGAAATTATTCTGTATAATACTGGCGTTTTTTAGAAAGAGAAATACCATGCACCGCAATTGTGTCGTCTTGGTCGATGAGAATGATCAAGCAATGGGTAGTGCGGAAAAACTACTGGCGCACCAACAAGGATTACTTCATCGCGCGTTTTCAGTTTTTATTACGCGGCAACACCAAGGGGAAACTCAAGTGTTGCTGCAACAGCGCGCTGCCTCTAAATATCACGGCGCCTTGCTATGGAGTAACAGCTGCTGTTCACATCCACAGCCTGATGAAGATGTTGAGACCTCAGCGCTTAACCGTGTAGTCGAAGAGCTGGGCGTTGAGCTAAAATCCCTAACTTGGGTTGGTAGCCATTTGTACAAAGCGATAATGCCAAATGAGTTGATTGAACACGAGTTCGACCACCTTTTTGTTGCCCATGAAAACCCTGCCATCGATCAATTTAATCCCGACGAAGTACAGGCGTTGCGTTGGGTATCGATTGACAATATCGAGCTGCAATTACAGCAAACACCAGAACAGTTTACGCCGTGGTTTGCACCTACCTTTGAAAAGATTAAATCTGTATTAAGCTAGCGCTTGCGTAATTAGACATATTATCAGACACTGATTTTTTGTCTTAAGTGTTTGATTATATGCTTCAACTCCGCGATTTTTACGCTGATGATGCACCGTTTTTAGTGCAATATCTTAATGATGAGCAAGTAACCCGCTTTATCACGGCCGCTATTCCCAAGCCTTACACGCTCAGTGATGCCAAATGGTGGATTGAGTATAGCGAGGGTAATCCACTAATTCAGGCGGTTTGTCTCGATGGTCAGCTCATTGGTTGTATTTCGGCTCAGCCGGGGCAGTTTGAATATCAACGCAGCGCTGAACTGGGATATTGGTTAGCAAGATCTAAGTGGCGACAAGGCTATGGTAGTCAAGCGGTGGCGCTATTTGTCCAGCGACTAAAGCACACTCAGCGCTTCCAGCGATTATTTGTCTCAGTCGTCACCGCAAACCTCGCATCGATTGGTGTCTTACAAAACAATGACTTTGAATTAGAAGGCACCCTTAAACAGGTGTCGTTTAAAGACGGTCATTATTTTGATGAGCACATCTACGCCAAATTACTTTAAGGCTTACGACCAACAAATTGACTTATAAACGCCTGTTGCGCTTCATCGAAACCATCGAACTGGTGGATTAATTCAAAGTTTGGAAAATGTGTGGCAAGTTCGCCATCTTGCAATAAAAAGTTGGGGTTGCGCGGCCTACCAATATCGGCTTGTTGATGATTAAAGGTCTCATACACAACTAGGCCACCAGGTTTTAAAGCATCGACTATTGTCGGCATCAGCGGGCGATGCAAATAGCGAAAGACGACAATGGCATCGTACCGATTTTGTGGTAGTTGATACGGATTATCGCATTCTAAATCCGCCTCTATAATTTCACTCTGAAGCCGTTGCTGCTGTATCTCTGCTAGTGCTTCTGAATTTTTATCAAGGAAAGATACCTTGTGGCCCTGCGCTGCTAAATATTTGCCGTTACGACCGAAACCACAGGCGAGATCTAGCACCTTAGCGCTTGGCGGTAATAAGTGATTTACTTTTTGCAGCAGGATGGCTGGCTGCTCGCCGTTACAAGACATATTGTTCATTCTGTATTTAGATTTTGCGTGTTAGCATAGCTCACCTCATTTCAATTAGCGATAGCGCCGTACATGCAATCAGCCACAAACTCTTTGACTAAATTCATTCCCGCGTTGTTTGTGTTTTTATGGAGTACAGGCTTCATAAGTGCAGTGTTTGCACTGCCATATATCGAGCCTTTTTACTTGCTATTTTTGCGCATCATTATGGCGGTGGGCGTATTTGGTTTGCTGCTGTGGTGGTATAAAGCGCCCTTGCTTAAGGGGGAGCAATTAAAACATCAAACGGTAGCGGGACTGCTGATCCACGGTGCTTATTTGGGCGGTGTATTTAGCGCGGTGCAGTTTGGAATGCCAGCGGGCGTTATTGCACTGCTCGTTTCTATGCAGCCACTATTAACCGCCTTATTACTCATGAAAAGCGCCTCAATTAACGCCAAACAATGGCTAGGGCTTGCCTTGGGCTTTGGTGGCGTACTCATGGTGTTAGCCGCCAAAGGGGCATTGGCAGAATTTTCGTTAAATTGGCAAATGATAGCGGCAGCATTAATTGCGCTGTGCGGAATAACTTTTGGATCGCTGTATCAAAAGCGCTATAGCGGTTCGGTCAATTTGCTTAGCGCATCGTTTGTACAATATATCGCAACTGCTGTGCTAATGGCCGTATTAACCTTTTCTTTTGAAACGCAGGTTGTCGATTGGCAACTGCCGCTTATTCTGACGCTAGCTTGGTTAGTATTAGGGATGTCAGTATTAGCAATCCTATTGCTGCTATACATGATTAAACACGGTGCAAGCGAGAAAGTCGCATCGTATTTTTATCTTGTTCCCGGCATTACTGCCATTCAAGCGTGGCTCTATTTTGATGAGCAATTTCCGCCCTTGGCCATCCTTGGATTGCTATTGAGCTTAGTAGGCGTATATCTAACGGTTAAGACTGCTCCAACATCTGACTAAGTTTCTGAGTAATTGAAGTATAGGCATTGCGCTCTTGCGGCGTTAAATGACTTAATAACTCCTGCTCGCGAGTTAATACCTGCGGCACTATCTCTTCATACAACGCTTGACCATCTTTACTTAGTGACAGCGTGCTTGAGCGGCGGTCGGTTTTACTTGCCGTTTGGGTAACATAGCCGCTATCGCTTAGTTTGGCGATAGCACGGCTTACCTGCATTTTATCGAGGCGGGTGATTTGCATTATATCTTTTGCAGTAATGTCACTTTGCTGGGCTATTGCCGCGAGTGCGCGCCATTCAAAGCGTGATAAACCGTATTGCTGGCGATAAATTTGCGCAATATATTCACTCATTTGTTGGGCTAAAATTGAAAACTGGTAAGGAAAGAAGTTTTCAAGATCAAGATGTTGCTTCATTTTTTATACCCTTAAATCACGGCGACTGAGTCATTCTAACCACAATTGACTTTAGTAACAAATGATACTAACATCGAAATCAAACTAGTATCATTTGTTACTAAATCTTTTAAGCATGTAACTATTTGGCATGAAAATAAGAATGCCTTTCAATAATGGGAGTTATCCATGATTAACATCCAACAAATGCATCACGTGGCGTATCGCTGTAACTGCGCCAAAGAAACCGCTGAGTGGTATCAAGAGCACCTCAATATGGAATTGCTGGTGGCAATTAGTGAAGATCGCGTGCCGTCAACCAAGGCGCCAGATCCTTACATGCACCTGTTTTTAGATGCAGGCATGGGCAACATTCTCGCGTTTTTCGAATTGCCAAACAGTCCGAAAATGGGACGCGATACCAACACGCCAGAATGGGTTCAACACATCGCGTTTGAAGTGAAAGATCGCGACGAGCTCACCGCCGCCAAAGCTGAACTTGAAAGCAAAGGTATCGATGTACTTGGCATTACCAATCATGGCATTATTCACTCAATTTACTTTTTCGATCCTAACGGTCATCGTTTAGAGTTGACGTATCGCAGCGGCACACCAGAACAAATGGAAGAGCTTAAGCGCGTAGCGCCTGAGATGATCGAAGAATGGTCAGTAACCAAGAAAGCGCCGAAACATGCAGCATGGTTACACGAATTAGAATTTAGCGACGATAACGAATCTTAAGGACTCATCATGTCTTACAACTTATTAAATGAAACCCACAATCCAGCGCTAACTAGCTGGGTTGAGTCGGCCAATGGCGAGACTGACTTTCCAATTCAAAACTTGCCATTCGCTATTTTTAAGCGCAAAGGCAGCGATGAAAACTTCCGTGGCGGCGTAGCCATTGGCGATCAAATCGTTGATTTAGCGGCACTAGCCGACAAGAACTTATTCGAAGGCGACGTAGCAAACGCACTTAAGCTATGTAGCCAAAGCACACTTAACGAGTTTATGGCACAGCCATCACGCGTGTGGTCTGCATTACGTGCTGCACTATCAATGGCGCTAAGCACTGATAGTGAATATGAAATTGAAGTAGAAGCTTGTTTAGTAGCGCAAAGCGATGCTGAATATGACCTACCTTGTCGCATCGGTGATTACACAGATTTCTACACGTCGATTCACCACGCAACAACTGTTGGTTCGTTCTTCCGTCCAGACAACCCATTACTACCAAACTACAAGTGGATCCCAATCGGTTACCACGGCCGTTCATCGTCAATTGGCGTATCAGGCCAAGCCTTCCCACGTCCAAAAGGTCAAACTAAAGCACCAGACGCAGACGCACCAAGCTTCGGCCCATGTAAGCGTTTAGACTACGAAATGGAAATGGGTATCTACATCGGTGGCGGTAATGAATTAGGCGATGCTATCGCACTAGACGACGCCGATGAGCACGTATTCGGTATGTGTTTATTCAACGACTGGTCAGCACGTGATATCCAAGGTTGGGAATATCAGCCATTAGGTCCATTCCTTGCTAAAAACTTCGCTTCAACGGTATCACCATGGATTGTCACTAACGAAGCGCTAGCACCATTCAGAATGGGCTGGACGCGTGACGAAAACGATCCACAGCCAATGGAATATTTATCAAGTCAGCGTAACAGCGACATCGGCTCTTACGATGTGCAAGTAGAAGTGTTCCTTGAAACACCAAAAATGCGCGATGCAGGTGAACCAGCGGCTAAGCTAACCAACTCAAGCTTCCGTCACTCTTACTGGACGACAGCACAAATGGTTGCTCACCACACAGTAAACGGTTGTAACTTAGTTGCAGGTGACTTCTTCGGTAGTGGCACGCAATCAGGTCCTAACGCAGAAGAAGCTGGTTCATTATTAGAGCTAACCAGCGCTGGTAAAAATCGTCTTGATTTAGGCAACGGCGAAACCCGCGGTTTCGTTGAAGACGGTGACGCCATCGTAATGCGTGGTTTCTGTGAAAAAGAAGGCGCAAAACGCATCGGTTTCGGTGAGTGTTACTCGCTAGTGCTACCAGCGAAATAAGCTTTTTAAGTTTTAGAAATGAGAAAGCCAGCTAATGGGAATTAGCTGGCTTTTTTTGTCGCGTCTTTAATCTGTGTAACTCTTACTTTTAGTGTGAAGCCTATTCAATCATTGTTGCAATCGTGAGCAAATAGTACTCAAATATCTTGTTTTCTCCGGTTATGAAATTTGAATAATCAGAAGCTTTTTTAAATGCTTTATCTTTGTCTTTTCCACATTTTTTAAATACTCGCTTAAGTGAACTTATCATCGCTTCTTTCTTTTCTGGAGCATTAATCTTAGCATCGAGTGCCATTATATATTTATCCCCAAGGAGCTCTTTATTCGTCACGACTAGCTCAATCGCTTTGCTGTATCTTTCATTTGTAAATGTGTAATCAGTAAAGTTTTTATAGCCATGTTGCTTGAGATACGCATCAAGAGAAGACTTTTTACCACTTATATAGCCTATTACATCTTCAGATATTACATGCGCCATAAGCTTTTTTGGCACTTCACAGTTGTCACTTAGGACTCCTGCGTTAGAATTTTTTATAGCTAGTAATGCTATGAGAATAAATATCAATCTTTTCACTTTAAATTCCTTTAGTTTTATCTTTAAATTTGACCCAGTGAATTAATGTTTGAGACTCTGCTATTTAGTGAGGAACCGAATAAGTCCCAGTCGCATGCGCTATCGGCTCTGCCATCCCTTCTGAATACAAAAATACATCACCAACGATTAATGATTTTCCGACTTTAATGAGGCGACATTCGCCAATGATGTCTTTGTTAGCGGCTGGCTTACGTAGGAAATTGATATTGAGGTTGGTGGTAACGGCGAGGGAAACTAGGCCGATTTCGTTGAGAATAGCGACATACAAGGCTGTATCTGCAACTTCCATCATGGTTGGCCCCGAGACTGTGCCGCCGGGCCTTAAATGCTGGTGGCCGATTTCCTTTTTAACAACTGCACTACGCTTACCTAATTCTTGAATAATAAAATCAGCTTGTGGAAATTCAGTTTTAAAAAACTCGTCGAGTTGTTCCTTGTCTAGCATTTCTAAGTCTCAGTAACTAAAAAGTAAATACCTTAACACGGATTTTTATACATTAAAAAATAAGCGTTTATCGAATTACTGTAATTAAGTATGCAGAACTTATAGCGCAGATCACTCCCGTTTTTTATCGCCTTAATTTGAAAATAGCGCAGTAAGAAAATCATGGATGATTTTCTAGTATTTGCCGCAGGGACGCGGATCAAATACGGTACTGAAAAAGCTATTTTCAGATTAAGATTGAGCGATAAAACCACGGGTCGCCTTTTTGGGTTACTTTTTTTGTAAATCTCGTCCTGAGATTTATCGCTGCGCGACCCGCTTTCGCGGTCCTAGAATATTCCAGATATTCTAGTGGCGACGCACAAATTTGTCTGGAACAAATTTGAATAGCCGCAGGCTACCCGTAGGGGGAAATACAGGGATGTATTTCATAAAAAAAAGTGACTGGTGTGCTATCACTTAAGAAAAATAGGCACGAAAGGCTAATAAGCACACCAAAAAGTTACGCTAAACTCCTAGAAATCGTATTTCACCCCAACAGTAAACATCCTTGGCTTACTAGCACGCGCCCCAAATGGACGGCGAGAGACAATATCTTGCTGGTCAGTTAGGTTGTCGATTTTGCCGTATACACGTAAACCTTCGCTTAACTCCTTATAAGCTGATACATCGATTTGGTCGATGGCGTCAGTCCAGTAGCCTGAGAGTTCGGTGCGTTCACCTGCTGCTTCACGCATCTTATCCACGTGTTTGGCAATTAGCGCTACTTTCCAATCTTCACCTTGTAGACCTGTTTCGATGCTCCATTGGTTCTTTGGCATGTATGGTAATTCGTCGCCTTTGCTGACATCGCCCCATTGGATAAAGGTCGATAAGAAATCGCTTTGGAATTCTGATTGGGTGTAGGTGTAGTTGATGCTCAGTGGAATAGAAATACTGTCCGTGAGTTGCCACTGGCTTGCATAGCTAGCTTCTAGGCCTTTCACTTCAACCGCACCGCCATTGAACTCTTGGTCGATGTTGCTTAAACAGCCGCTTGAGAAAGTACAGTTGCCTTTTAGGTTTGAGTAATCGGTAAAGAAACCGACGATTTCACCTTGAGTGACGCCATTGCCGTAGCGCAGGCCAAACTCGTAATTCCAGCTTTCTTCGGCATCGATGTCATCGCCTTGGCTTGGACCATTGGGTACGAAGCCTTTGTTGACGCCAGCTAGTAAACCAAACTCGTCGTTTAGGCGGTAGAACGCGCCTAATCCCGGTGAAACCAGTGTTTGGCTGTTAGTGGTGTTGTTGGCGGCGTTGAGTAAGTCTTTATGTTTGCCGTCGATGTTTTCGATGCGCACACCACCTGTGACCGTTAGCGCGTCAAAGGCTAATTGGTAGTTGATGTGAGTGGCTAGTGCGTCGACTGTATCCTTGTTCTTGATGGTGGTTAGCGTATCACCGTTGGTGGCGACTAGCTGGCCTTGTTGCATCAAGTAAGGATCTTCAAAGTGGTTACGCTCTACTTGATCTTGGTGGAAGCGAATGCCGAATTCCAGCTCGCTATCGGCCCCAAAGTGATTGGCTTGCCAGACTAATTTCGATTGAATGCCTTGTGAGTAATATTGGCGATCGTTATGGCCATACATCAGGGTGTCGGTGCCAATTTGCGAATCGCGTGCGCCTGTTAATACATCGTAATAAATTGCGTTTAAACCAGTCGTTGGCGACTGTAATACAGTTTGAATAGAGCGATTGGTGTTAAGGCGGTTTAGCTTGCCCCAGTCACGGTCGAAATCGCGGCGGTATGCCTGAGTGTGAATACTTAACTCGTCGTTAAACTCGATGTAGTGGCCAATTTGGGTTTGCGTGTGATCCCATACCATTTTATCGTCTTGGCTGGCAGCGTAACGGCGGTTTGGTTTGGCTTTGAAGTCGTCTTCGGTGAGACCGAGGTAGGTTTCGTTTGACTCTTCGTCGCTGTAGCCTGCTTTAAATTGCCACAGTTGGTAGATGCCATCGTCTTCTAACTCGTAGTTGAGTTTAAATAATACTTCGTTTTTAACAAAGCCTGTATCGCCACCGTTGTCGAGCTCTTTAAAGCCGTCTGATGACAGGCGCAGACCTTCAATCAGCATACCTAGATTGTCTTTGCTGTAGTTATAATAAGCGTGGGCTTTTTGGTAGTTATCTGTACCGTAGGCCAGTTCTAGGTTGCCTTTGTTTTCATCTTCAATAGCGCGTGACTGCATGTTAACCGCGCCGCCAACGGTGTTAGGGCCATAGCTAATAGCCGATGGACCTTTTAGCACTTCGATGCCTGTCATGCGGGCTGAATTGGGGAAGTAATAAGCCGCTGGCGCTGCGTATGGCGCGGGTGCTATAAGTACGCCGTCTTCCATTAAGGTAATTTTGCTACTGCGCTCGGTGGTCGCGCCGCGAATACCGATGTTTGGGCGTAGGCCGTAGCCGTCTTCTTCGCGAATATAAACGCCGGGAACGCTTTGTAGGACACGGTGAATATCGTCAAATTCAAACTGCTCTAATTGCTCTTTGGTAAGGGCATAAGCTGAGCCAGTTTCTTGTTTGAGCTGTTGCTTTTGACCGATGATGCTGATGATTTCAATTTGTTTGTCGGTTTTGTCGCTCTTGGCTTCATTGGCATTGGCGTGAAGCGCGGTTAAACCAGTAAGAGCGAGTAATAGTTTTGAAGCTGTTGTCATTGCGTATTATTCCGCTGAAATTAGGATTGAATAGTCGTTAGGTGGTTGTCCCAACGAATATCGTTAAATTTGAGAAATTGCTGCTTGGCTTGATTCAGGTTGAGGACCTGACCTTTACCGTTGGTGGCAACCACTTGGCTATTGGCGAGGCCAAGGCCAGCGACATCGCGCATTTTGATGCTGCGAATGTACTGATCGTTGTTTAGATCCCACAGGGTAATCACATCGCCGCGCGGGCAGCTAATGGCCACTTGTTGAGCGCTGCTGTCGACACACACGCTGGCGGTGTAGTGATTGAGGGAGCGCCATACCACGTCATCTGCTTGTAAAAACTGCAAGCTGTCTTGGCCGTGATGACTAATGGCTAGCGGCACATCGTCAGATTTCGGCCCTTGATATTGCAGTCCTGCGAAAACCTTGCCTGAATCGCTAACATCTAGATGGCGAATACTGAGCTGGTGGATGGCTAAGCGATATTGGTCGATGATGTTGCCACTTTTTAAATCCATGTAGGTGAGGGCAGGCGACATAGTATCGAGATTGAGCTTTTTTCGCGGCCATTCGGGATGCGTTTTAATGCCGCCGTTGGCAATGACTAAGGTGTTGCCATCGGGCATTAGTCGACATTCGTGAGGGCCGACGCCGCCGCAGTGATAGCGCTCAAGCACTTGATAATTATCGCTATCGCGCACGACTATTTCGCCATGACCCGCAGCAAAGTTATTTTCTACTGAAAATAGCTGTTTACCATCGCGGCTAAACACGCCGTGACCGAAGAAGTGGTGATCGCTGCCTGAGTCGATGCGCTGAGTAATTTGCCCAGTCGCAAAATCGACTTCCATCAAGAAGGTGCCGGGACGGCGTGCAAACATGATGGCGTGTCCTGCTTTTGTTGGATGCGCGGCACTACCGTGACCACGGGCGGGCAATGGCACGGCGCTAATGAGCTTGCCAGCTAAATCAAAGGCACCAGCAAAATGTTGCTTGTTTTGATCAAAGGCGCTCACCAGCCATTGTTGTGACTGGCGATTAATAACAAGTGGCAGGCTGGCTAGCGCAGCTGCGCCGCCAACGCCGAGTAGAAACTGACGACGGTTAAGCATTAGTCACCGTCGTTTGAGTTAAAACCGATGCTTAAATCGAGTTTTTGAACGAATTCAGCCGTTAGCGTATCGCGTACGTCACGAATTTTCGCGATGGTGTTTTCTAGAATTGCGCGCTTAGCATCATCGTTAAGGGCGTCTTTGTAAGAGCCTTCTAAGCTGCTGATTGCGGCCTGTGCAGCATCGATTTTTTCTTGCATTGACGTCGCTGTGGCTTGAGCATCTAAGAAGTCTTTTAAGATGTCGTCGAATCCGTGGCCTTGACCAGCTGTGTAAATGGCTTCGAAGGTTTCTAAGTTAACTTTAATGCTGTTAAGCGACTTGTCGCTTAGTGCGTGCTCGGTAATGTTCGGTAGACCCGGTGCGGCACTGCCTACTGGTTTTAAGATTTTTTCGTCTTTTAC